>LNFJ01000017.1 GCA_001464625.1 Bacteroidia bacterium Ga0077558
TTCTACGTTATCCGGGATACCATCTTCATCAGAATCTATATCGTAAGGATTTACTCTTCCAATGCCATCGGTATTGGGCAACGATAAAGAACCAGCACCTGCAACCGCTGTATTCCATCCATCTGTATTTAAAGCTCCGTCAATTCTTCCATTCCAATCTGCATCTGTAAACTGTGCTTCCCGAACATCGGTGATACCATCGCCATCGCTATCTAAATCATAAGCGTTGGGCTTACTATCGCCATCCATATTTTTATATGGCCAGCTATCGGTTCTTCCGTCATTGTTGCCATCTGTTCCTGTTCGCAATAAGGCATTGGATGAGTTTTCTGCTACTAAATCGTTGCCTACATCGCCATCCAGCACATCCAATAAACCATCCCCATCTATATCAGCAGTTAAACTCACCTTACCATCATTGGCTGGATCAGATCCTAATGCTTCAACAATATCTGGTATACCATCATTATCACTATCTAAATCCAGATAATTAGGTAACCCATCACCGTCCGTATCTATCGCACCTAACCCAAGGCCGGAACCTCTTAAAAAAGTAGCGCCAGGTCCGCTTGCATCTACGTTTTGTGATAAGCCATCATTGTCAGAATCTGAATAGTTATCTATACGGCCATCACCATCTGCATCCACGCCAAAGCTTTCAACGGTATCAGGTATTCCATCGTTATCACTATCTAAATCAAAATTATTGGGCAACCCATCTAAATCTTTATCCATATTATCATTTACACCATCTCCATTACTATCTACATAACCTGGAAAATCTGTGTCGTAAAAATTAAGTATGCCATCGTTATCAGCATCTGCTGCCGGATCAAACCAGTCGTTAGATCCATCTAAATTATGATCTACCCATACAATAGCACCACCGGGAGTTGGATCAGCCCAGTTAAGTATACCATCGTTGTCAGCATCTTGCAATGCAACAGGATTTCCTAATTCTAAATAATCTGGTAATCCATCATTATCATCATCTATATCCGGACATCCACTTATAAATACATTTATCCTAATCGTATCATCACAACTTCCGGGGCCATCATAATAAGCATAAATAACACGGGTAGCTGCAACTGGCACACGGGGATCATAAGTGTTGCCTACAGAAAAAGGCATTCCAGTATGATAAACATATCCCGCATAACGGGCAATAGGAATTTGAACTGTTAAGGAAGGACATCTATTCGTTAAAATTGTATCCTGCAAGGGCATACAAGTACCTGTAATAAGATTTACTTGTGGCCCGGGTTCATTACAACCTGCTATTATAATCCCTGTGGAATCATAAAGATTTAATAATGATAGTTTACCCCCGTAGCTCATTCTTGCCCGGTTGCTGATAGTATTGTTACAAGCAAAAACAGCGCAAGAAGCGGGTGTAAATACTTTAAATGTTACATTACCACTAACGGAAGGATCAACTTCTCCACCAGTGGTACCATTAGCACCTGTACCAATCCTAAACAACACTCTATTGTTTGCAAAATCATATTCTGCTTCATCATCTCCAACTGCATCGGTTTTTGCGATACCATTAATCATTAAACTATTCGGTGCATAAGATGTTCCTGCAGGAATGTTATCAATAATTGTAGTAGCAGTGCTCGCATCATTACCTCCATTTTGAAAAACAATCTGGTACCTGATAGAATCCCCAGGTATTAATGAGCCTCCTGTTAAGTCAGTAGCATTTTTGCTTACACTAAAAGAAGGTGTGTATTGAGAGATTGCGGTAGTAGCAACCTGTATCATGTAATTCTCAGAAGGGGAACTAAATCGGATGCTGGCAGAAGTCTGGCTATTACCTAACACTGCATTAGCCACATTAGGCACATCTATAATATCGGCATCATACCCTAATGTATTATTATGCGCCGGCATTCTTGTAGTAACCACGGAACCTTTATAAGAAATAGTACCATTCCACATATCATTCAGGTTTGCCGTAGTATTGGGTGTCATATTTGTATAAACTCCTACAAGTGGATTTGAATTTTGCTTAAATGAAAATTCATCGGTCGAAACTCTGTCTCCATCAAAAACTACTGCACCTAACTCACAACTTACAGGTCCTGATGGCGGAGTTAAAAATCCAGAGATAGGAACTGTTAACGCCGGATCACCACCATTCATAATTACAGAGCCGTCAAAAACAGTCAGGTTTCGAACTATCGTTGCGGGGTCGGAGTATGCAATAACAATCGTCCAGCCACCTGCAGTATTTATAATACCTGCAGGGCTACATACATTAGCAATAGTATAAGTGCCATCAGGGTTTAATGTGTTAATTAAGGAAGTAATATCTGCAAAAGCCCTGTAACCAGTGTGTGGCAGACCTGGCACTAAAGTATTATTATGATAGTCTGTTTGGGTGGAAATAATGTTTACAAAATTCGCTGCGCCAGGCACTTTTAGCATTACTGTGTTTTCTCCTGTTATCCAGGAAGTATTGGTACCATCTGTACCTTGAGTGGCTCCCCAATATAATCCGGCAAATAAAACCTGACTGCAACTCGGCAAATTAAGATCTGCACTGGAGGAGTTAAAAGTAGTATCGTTGCTTCCTTCCAATTGCAAATCAAAAGTAAGGTCGGAACTATTAGCTAACTCCTGATGTACTTCTACTGCAATCGTATTATTACCGTTTACAAAAGAGGATGGATTAAGATATATGAAGTTATCGGCAGTTTCATCAGCTCCGCCTACATTTCCTGATGCTAAAGTTGTATGGGTAACTGCACCTGATGGCATATTACTTCTACCGGCCTCTACTCCGTTTACGTAGACAACTGCGCCATCATCTCTACGCAATTTTATTATATACCTGGCATAAGACGAGACAACAGGGATATTGACAATTCTTCTAAAGTAGGTAGTTATATACTTGTTGGCCGGAACGCCACCAAAGCTAACTGTTGTTACAATATGCGGATCGCCATAACCAAAATAACCAATGCCTGATGCCCAGGCAGCATCATTATACGCTACAGTTTCCCAATTGGCTGGCCTTGTATTGTTATCCAAATATTTCCAACCTGCACCAAAAGCCGATAAGACTACATTGGGCAATCCTTGCAGCCGAAGATTAAATGAAAGGTCGCTGCTACTTGCTGAATTCTGATGTACTTCTACTGCAATGGTATTGACACCTGCTACAAAAGCTGTGTTAGGTACATTAACTGTTATTACGGCATCTTCAACTGCGGCCGTTGCTAAAGTTCCCCAAACAATTGCCGCGCCTGGCAAATTATTTCGACTCACTTCTACTCCATTTACATACAACACATAACCATCATCTCTTTCCACATCAAATTGGAAAGTACTGAACAAGGCGGGGTTTGCAATAGTTACTGTTTTTCTAAAATAGGTTGTTATGTATTTGTTAGCGGGTACTCCTCCAAAGCCAATTACGGTAGCTTCGTCGCCATCTCCATAGCCTAATTCTGCTGCACCTGCTGGCCATGCCGCATCATTAAATCCCTGGTTCTGCCATCCCGCTGGTGCTTGTACAGGCGTTACCAGGTATTTCCAACTATCCCCATAAGGAATAAATGTGGTTGGTAAAGGTCCTTCTATATCTACATTAGCTCCTATATTACCATTGTTTACAGCAGTACCTCCCGGGGGAAGTTCTGTAGTAACTACTCCCTGCGATGTGATTATATTATTAGCAACATAAACAATATTGCCCTTTACCGAAGGATTGCTATAGCGGGGTGTCATGGCCCGCAGCACCTGTGCAGATGCATTGTTTGCCATAAACAGCAATAGCAGTACTAGATAAATACTCTTTTTCATAGTTTCGGATTTGGCTAGCGTACCTGCAATTGTTATTACCGGTTTATTATAATTTTTTGTGACAGTTTTTCTCCACTTCTGTTTGAAACTTCATATACATATGCGCCAGTTTCTAGCTGTAATTCTCTGATACATATGCCTGCGCCACATGCTACCATTTCATTACTTCTCTCTCTGCCTTGTATATCATAGATACGTATCTTATAGGTATCAGGTTTTAAAGAATTTATTTGCAAGGTCAACATTCCGTTACTTCCACCAATCGCTTTCACTTCAAAATTTTTATTCTTATTATAATTTACCTGCCTTACACCGAGATACTCTTTGCTGTCATCTATATCTGTTTGTAACAAACGATAATAACTTGTTCCAGGCAACGGATTGTAATCTGTAAATGCATAGTTTAATATGGTACTGGAATTACCAGCAGCAGCAACAGTACCAATTGATGAATAATCAATTGCATTACCGGATCTTTCAATGCTGAAGTTTTTGCTGTTAACTTCTGTGGCTGTTGACCAGGTAATATCCACTTTATCGCCATTTAATCGTACATCATAACTTAACATTGAAACAGGTAATGTACCGGATGTAATTACACTGAACTGGTCAGAAACACATCCCATTCCATCAGATACGGTGTACACAGTTGTAGTATTATTAGGAGGCGTAACATTTACGGTACGTGTTGTTCCTGTTGTATTAGTCCATACATAATTTGCAGATTGCGGCCACGATGCACTTAGGCTAACTGAATTACCATTTACAATGCTGATATTATTGGTAACATTTACATCTTTCATGATAGTAAATTGGTCGCCTATAATAGCAATTCCGCCGGGGCCTGCTACCCTGTTAATAAATTTGGCATCCAGCCTGTTATTCTCCACTTCAAAATAGAACATGCCGCCTTCATCAATTGCAAAGGGCAGTGCGTTATGCGGCCAGGTATCCGGACTACTGGTAACCACTCCACCATTTGCACCGGAAGAGCCAGACAATACATATACAGTTCCATGATGTACTTTACCAGAAGCGGTTGTATAAGTACAGGAGTTAGCTGTACCATCATATTTTCCGGAAGAGTTGTTAACAGCATGAGTGTTTACATTAAAGTTGACTCCGTTTACTGCAGCATCCCCGGGGTTAGCTTTATAATAGCCTTTCAACAGATAAGATCTTTCATAATCATGGCTATGTCCACACAAAATCATATCCACCCCGTTTCTTTCCAAAATCCGGATAAAATTTTCCCTAACAGCTACCAGGTCTGATTCTGCATCGGAATCATGACTTCCTTTTGTATAAGGAGGATGGTGCCAATAAGCAACCACCCATTTTTTAGTGTTTGCTGCCAGATCTGCTTTTATCCAGGTTACCTGTGGACCAAGAGTATCATATAATTTAGTAGCACCTGCTTCTTCTCCATAAGAGTCTAATGCAAGAAAATGCACATCGCCAATATCATACGAATAGAATGCTTCTGTACCTGATGCAACGCCACCAATTTCAGCATTGGTTGGCATGGTAAAATTCTGAAAGTATGCACCTGATCTTGATGTGGTACTGGTACCATAGTAATCATGGTTACCGGGTGCAGGATATAGTTTGTGATTTTTAAGAAGATTTGCTCCAAATGGGTTAAAAAAGCCTGTGATATATTCTGCTTCCAAACCGCTGTTATAGGCATTATCGCCAAGCAACAACATAGCGTCTGTAGCATCAATTCCATTATCAGATAAATACCTTTCGTATTGTGCAATAGAGCCATTCTGAAATCCATTATCATTTCTTCCACAATCGCCGAACACTGCAAATCGTAGCTTACGGGTAGTATTAGCCGGAGGAAGTGTAGTAAAGAAATTATTTGCTGCAGCCTGTAATATCGTACCTGAAGCAGTTCCTACTCTGTAAAAATATTTTGTATCTGGTGTTAATCCTGTTACTGTTACTTCATGTTCAGTTGTTGCACAGGTTTCATCTGTGGTAGATGTAGTATAAGTACCAACGGAAGGTCCTACTTGTACCCTGCCAAAACTAGGTATATCAGTTCTCCACCTGATTGTTACTGATGTTTGACGTCCCATTTGCAGGTAAGGATTCCTTGTTAAAATAGGTGTTCCGGCAGTAAGCGGATTGCCAACCATTTCAAGGTTAAAAGAAAGATCAGAGCTATTGCCCGCATTCTGGTGCATTTCAACAGCAATTGTATTATTACCTTCTACAAAATAGCTTGGACAAACAGAAAAACTAAAAGGGGTGGTTTCATCAGTACCTCCAATGGCAGCAGGTGCCAATGTGCTATGTGTAATAGTGCCAGTTGGTAAATTATCTCTTCTTACTTCAACACCATTTACGTATAGCACAAAACCATCATCTCTTATAATATTACAAGTGATAGTAGAGAACGTATTTAAGCCGGTTATGTTAAGAATTCTTCTAAAATAGGTTGTAATGTATTTATTGTTGGCATCTGGTCCAAAGCTAACCGTTGTTGCAGGTGCATCGGCATAACCCAACTCAGCAGGACCTGTAGCCCAGCCCCCATCGGCAAAACCCGTTGTTTCCCAACCTGCTGGTCTGGTGTTGTTATCAAGGTATCTCCAGTTTCCGCCAAAGGCCATTAATGTGGCAGGTGGCGGAGCTGCAGCCTGACCTATTAACTCCAGATCAAAAGCAATGTCTGAACTGGTTACTGTGGTCTGGTGTATCTCAACTGCAATTGTATTTACTCCCGCAATAAAAAATGTATTTGATAAAGTAGCTGTTTGTGCTACTGTACCGTTATCGGCAGCGTTTGAAGCAAGGGTTGTATAACCAGGGTTAGCCGTTAGATTATTACGGTATCTTTCTGTACCATTTATATATACCACTACCCCATCATCTCTTTTTACATTCAATAAAAAATCTGTAAAAGCAGAAGGGTCAGCAATATTTATTTGTTTTCTAAAATAAGTAGTAATGTATTTATTATTTGCATCGGGGCCAAAGCTGACCGTTGTAGTTTCGCCGCCACCTGTACTGTAACCAAAATTGCCGTGCCCGGCAGACCATGCTGCATCATTAAACCCGGAAGCTCTCCAGGCTGTTCCCTGGTCAGTACCATTATCTAAAAACTTCCAATTCTCATTATATCTTACAAAAGTAATACTGGCAGGAGCCGCATTTCCTATTACTTCAACACTAAATGAAAGATCGCTGCTGGTAAGGCTTATCTGGTGAAGCTCTAACGAAAAAGTATTGTTTCCATCAACAAAGTAGGATGGAGGAATAGTATAAGTATGAATTTGTGTTTCCGGTGCCCCATCTCCTATTGTTGAAGCTGCAAAGGTTGAATGGGCTACGGCTGCATTAGGCATATTACTTCTTACCGCTTCTCTTCCGTTTATATATAAAATGGCTCCATCATCTCTTGTAAGATTAATAGTGAAACTACCATATGCTGCCACACTTGGAATATTTACTACTTTATTAAAGTAGGTAGTAGTGTACTTGTTGTTTACATCTGGCCCATAGCTAACTGTAGTTGTTACACCATTACTATAACCTAATGGTGCTGCACCGGTACTCCAGCCTGTTGCATTATGCGTGGCAGGCCACCCCGTCGGTCGTATATTGTTATCAATATAACTCCAGGTGGTAGTTGCAGAAAAAATTGTTGTTTGAGCAAGTGTGGTAATACATAACACAGCAGTTATAACTAATAACACTGCCTTCCGGCGGAAAGATGGTTTCATTCTATTGGATTTAAGTGGTTCTTCTTAGGTGATAAAGATTAAATCTTAATTTTACAACTGCAATTGTTTAAATAAATATTATCCTCTTTATAGGAAAATTAAGTGGTTGTACCTTCTGTCTTGTCGTACAATTACGAAAAGACTGAGTAACCACTAAAATTTATTACATGCCCCAATTAGTAAATACTATCAGGAAAAAAACGACGCTTCTCCTTTTACTAATAACAACCATTACTGCTCTGAACTTTACCCGCCAGCCAGTCTCGCCAGCAGGGAACGTTGAAGAATATTATTTGGATGAAATGAAAGAGTTTCATAATAAACTTATAGAATTTGAAAAAAAAATAACAAATCTGAGTTCTCTAAAGATTTTACAACAAGCATTTCTTTCTATAAGAGGCAATTTTAAAAAAATGGCCGTACTCACTGATTTTTATAACCCATTTGAAACTAAGTTGCTAAACGGACCCGCTTTAAAATGGGTGGAAGATGATAACCCTGATGTTATTTTTGAACCTCATGGGTTGCAGGTTATTGAAGAAATTCTTTTTAAAAGCAAAAACACTCCTGATTATAATTTGCTAAAAAAAGAAGTTCAAGGCATGCTTTCAGTTGCCGAAGTTTTTCTAAAAGAAAAAAACCTGGATTATAAATTCCGTGATGAGCTGGTTTTTGAAGCGCTACATTCGGGCATTATACGGCTGACCACATTGGGAATTTCTGGTTTTGATTCCCCAATAGCCCAGAACTCCATTGCCGAAGCAAAAAGCACCTTAGAAAGTATACAAACATTACATAGTTTTTATAAAAAAAAATTATACGGTAACTCTGTGGCTGAGTATGATAAAGTAAACGATTTACTCTCCGGCTCAATAAAATATCTATCAGCCAATACTTCCTTTAACTCTTTTGACCGGCTGACTTTCATAAAAAACTATATATCGCCCATTTTTACGGCTCTGGTTGAAACAAGAATTGCCAATAATCTGCTTCCTGAAGGTGATAGAACCTCTGTAAATCCAAAAGCTACTACTCTTTTTGATAGCAATACATTTAATATAAATGCTTTTTCACCTACAGCCCGTTATCGTCCTACAACCGAAAGAATAGAGTTAGGCCGCAAATTATTTTATGACCCCATCTTATCTGCAACAGGAAAAAGAAGTTGTGCTACTTGCCATAAACCAGAGTTGGCATTTACCGATGGTTTAAAAACAGCCTTAGCGGTAGATGAAGAAAACTACCTTTTACGCAATACTCCTACACTCTGGAATTCTGCCCTTCAAAAAAGACAGTTTTATGATTCACGGGTTACGGTACTTGAAAATCAACTAAGCGATGTGATACATAACCAGGAAGAAATGAAAGGGTCACTCATTCAAAGTGTTACTACATTAAAAAGCGACAGCACATATAATAAGCTTTTTACCATTGCTTATTCGGGTGAGTATGAAAAAATAACCCAGTACACAATAGCAAATGCAGTTTCTTCTTATATGCGTTCATTAATTTCATTTAACTCCAATTTTGATAAATATATGCGGGGAGATGAAAGCAAACTGAATGCTGTAGAAAAAAAAGGATTTAACCTGTTTATGGGAAAAGCAAAATGCGCCACTTGTCATTTTGTGCCCTTGTTTAATGGACTAGCCCCGCCATTTTTTATAGAATCAGAGTCTGAAGTGTTAGGCGTTCCTGCAACTTCAGATAAAAAAAATCCGGTGCTCGATACCGATAAAGGAAAATTGCTTTTTACTAAATCATCCATACATAGTCATTCCTTTAAAACACCAACACTCAGAAATATTGCTTTAACTGCACCCTATATGCACAATGGCGTTTATAATACGCTTGAGGAAGTAATGGAGTTTTATAATAATGGGGGCGGGGCTGGTTTAAAAATTGCCCCAGAAAATCAAACTCTTCCTCCTGACAAACTGAAGCTTTCAAAAAAGGAAATTTCAAGCATTATAGCGTTTATGAAAACGCTGACTGACACCAGTGGTAAATGGTGAAGAATGCCAAAGAAGCGAACATTAACAGTATTCATCGTAATTCCGTTAATTTTATGCTCTAAGAAAATAGTATGATCCAAACAAAACCAATTATAGGAATAAGCTGTGGTGATTTAAACGGAATCGGTATAGAAATAATTATTAAAACCTTATCCGATAACCGCATACTCGAACTTTGCACCCCAGTAATTTTTTCTTCCAATAAAGTGATCAATTTTTATAAAAAATCAACTCCTGAGGTAAGCTTCAACTACCAGAACATTAAAGAGTTTAGCCGTATAACTCCAAAACAAATAAACATTTTCAATTGCTGGGATGAAGAGGTAGTGATTACTCCCGGCCAGCTAAATGATGTGGGTGGCAAGTATGCCATTCTTTCTTTGCAAACTGCTGTTGCGGCATTAAAGCAAAAACACATCGATGGTTTGGTAACGGCGCCTATTCATAAAAAAAATATACAATCGGCTGAATTTAATTTTACCGGTCACACCCCTTATCTCAAACACATGTTTGGTGTAAACGATGTGGTGATGATGCTGTGCGCAGGCAACTTTAGAGTAGCATTGGTTACCGAACATATTCCGGTGGGAGAAGTTGCCAAACATATAACCAAAGAAAAGATTTTAAGCAAGCTCAAAATAGTTCATCAAAGCCTGCAACAAGATTTTGGAATTGACAGACCCAAAATTGCTGTGTTGGGCTTAAACCCACATGCCGGTGATGAGGGATTAATTGGTTCCGAAGAAGAAACAATAATAAAACCAGCTATCAAAGAAGCAAAGAATAATAATATGCTGGTAGTGGGACCATTTAGTGCCGATGCTTTTTTTGCCCGTCGCAGCTTTGATAAATTTGATGCAGTACTGGCAATGTATCATGACCAGGGTTTGATTCCATTTAAAGCATTAGCGTCTGGGGATGGCGTAAATTATACAGCCGGCCTCTCAGCCGTTCGCACCTCACCCGACCATGGAGTAGCATTTGATATTGCAGGAAAAGATAAAGCCGATACCTCTTCTTTTCTGGTGGCGCTGTTTGAATGTATTGAGATCATCAACCGGAGAAGCCAATATGAAGAAAATAGAAAAAATCCTTTGCGAAAATTAACACCACAAATTTTGGCAAATGCGGTTGATGAAGATATAAGCGAATAAAATTCTATTTGAAAACAGAATCTGGCACTCCTTTATTAATGATATAGTCGGAATAAATAATTTCTACTTTACCTTTTTTGTTTTTCAACTTGTCGGGATTTTCCTCTTTCTTACTGCCATCATCATAGTCAAATGTAATTCCCTTGGGAAGTTTATAATCCTTTGTATTAAAAGAGAAATTTATCTTATCCGCCAGCCCGTAGGCTGCATATTTTCCATAAGTCATCTCCAGTTCATAGGTTCCGTTTTCCTTAGTGGTAGTTTTTGCTTTTCTTATCAGTGATAGTTTTTCATCAATATACAGCGTTGAAAGTACTACTTCTGCATTGTCATCTTTAGGCAAAAGCTTTATAATACGAAAGTTGGTTATCTCCTCTTTACCTACATCAATTATATCAAATCCTTCCGTATTAATAAAAATATTGTTGAGATTAATATTGACAGAACCTTTTGGAATAAAGGAAATACCGCTTTCATTATTTATACGTAAGCGGTTTGGCTTTTTATAATACACTTTTACATTCGCTATAGGAGCTTTTATAAAAATTACATTGGTTTTCATTTTACCATTAGCCTGGTAATCGGTTACCTTATCCAACTTTGCTTTTACTTGCTGGATAAGTTCTTCCGCAGTTTGTGCTTTTAGCATTAATGGCAACAAAAGAATTGTACCCAGGCAAAGCGTAAATCCTTTTCTTGCAATACTAACTAGCCTTCCAAAATCATTAATCATAACCTCAATTTATGTTAGAATATCTTTTTTTCTAAATACCCATACCGCAGCACTGAAGAAGACGCCAATATATATAATAAGGATGCCTAAACTCCGCAAAACAGCTGGCAGATTTTCAATGCTGCCGTTAATGGTGGTTCCTTCTGCATCAGCCTGTACATAAAAAAAACCTTTCCATGCTACCATATGAGAAGTAAATAGATAGGGCTTTATAGTCTGGTCATAGATCGGAATATTCATTTCCGATAAAATGGTAAATACAATTACTATACTCATAGTGGCAATAATGGGCCCGATAGAATTCTCAGCAAACACACTTAACAAAAATGCCAAGGCAGAAACAGTAGTAAGAGCTACCGCTGCATAACCAAAAGCAGCAAAATATCTCCACAATACATCAAAATTTTTCATTTGCTCAATTCCTTCGGAACGCAGCACTACCAAATCATTGGTTCCGAAAATTATCATGCTACCAAACAATGCTAAAATTGCCATCCAGACCAACAAAGCAAATGTATAAATAACCGAAGCACCGAATTTTACCAGCATATATTGTGTTCTGCTTATTGGTTTTGTAAGCGACAACCTTAGTGTTCCCATGTTTGCTTCACCAGCAATTGAATCACCGGCAATTAATGCCACCAGCAATGGCATCTGAATTAATAAAGTATTCAGAATAACAAAGCAAATCATGTATCCATTCAGCAATTTGTCTTTAAACTCATCAGAAAATTCGAAAGAGCCGGAGAGATTATTGAGCAAAAGATCTACATACGACTTACCATCATACTTCAATGCAATCTGAATTAAAAAAACTACAGATGCAATGGCGCCAAATGCGATATAGGTTCTTGGCCGTTTGAATATTTTAAATAGTTCAATTTTTAATAGCTTCCACATGCGAATGGCCCGTTGTTAGTGATAAAAAATAATCTTCCAATGAATGCTTGGAATGCAGAGAAATGACATTTACATCCATCTTAACCAGCTCTTTCATAACAAAAGGCACTTCGTTGCGATGTAGTTTTAATAGCACACAATCATTTCTTTTTCCCTGAACATATTTTTGCAATGCTGATGTTTGTAATTGCTCAAATACAGCTGCATCATCAGTAGTTTTCAATTCAACTACGGTTTCAGCCGGATCAAATAAGTCGTTCACATTTCCTTCTACTAATTTTTTCCCCTTATCAATAATTAGCATTGAATCAGCAATCAACTCCATTTCACTTAGCAGGTGAGATGATATTAATAATGTTTTTCCCGATTCTTTACTTAATCGAATAATGAGATTGCGAATATCAGCAATACCTTGTGGATCAAGTCCATTCGTAGGTTCGTCTAAAATGATAAGTTTGGGATTATGTACCAACGCCGTTGCAATACCCAATCGCTGCTTCATACCCTGCGAATAGGTTTTTACTAAACTATTTGCCCTATCTGCTAATCCAACTTCTTCCAATTGATCCATTAATTTTTTCTCGGTAATCTTAATACCACTCATGGTAGCAAAAATGCGGAGGTTTTCAAGAGCCGTAAGATATTTATACAAATCGGGCCGTTCAATTATTGCACCTACCTGGCTAAGTATTTCTTTGCGGTGTTGTTGCAGGTTCATTCCAAAAATTTCAATGCTCCCTGAACTTGGTTTTATTAATGTAAGCAGCATCCGAATGGTAGTAGATTTACCTGCCCCGTTTTGTCCTAAAAATCCATAGACTTTGCCAGCGGCTACTGAAAATGACAGATTGTCCACCGCCCTTATTTCTTTAAATTCTTTAGTCAGATTCTTTACTTCTATAATATTACTCATACCGTAATGATAACGGGCAAATGTATTAAAGGTTTGCCCTGAAAGAGATGCATTTTTGTTTTTCTAAAAATATATTTAGCAAAAGACTTGCAATTACAATCTTCAATTACTACGTTTGTTTACGATTCGGAAAACCACATATACCCAAGTAAAACTACTATAAACAACCGTACCAGCATAATCTTACTTATACCCAGATACGGCTATATTTCTGTAGGTTCTTACAAAACGTATACATAATTACCGAAGTAACATCCAATATTTCTGTGGGCCATTTGAAGACGTTAATTCAAAACCCAAAGAAATGATTAAGTACTCTCTTTTTTTTACTCTTCTAGCATTAAGGCTTTTTTATCAGCCCTCTAATGCACAGGAAACAATTGCCCCTTTTGCAAGCCCCACATACGCATATACATCAACTGTAAAAAATCTGCCTTCCGTTATCAACTTTAATGGCAATATCACTAATAACCGGGTATTGTTGCAATGGCAGGTCAACGAAAATGAAGCTGCGGATCAGTTCGAAATAGAGAAAAGTACAGATGGAAAAAACTTCTCTCTTGCTGCCTTGGTTTTTGGAACCGACAAACCGGAAACCGATAACTATTGGTTTTATGAAAAAGCAAAGCAAAAAAAATTTTACTACCGTGTAAAAATGATTACCAAATCAAAAAATTCAAGTTATTCTTCTATTATAGAAATTAAACCTAATAGCTGACAATTAAACTGTTTAGAATGTCTGCAAAAAACATATTAAAGGACGAATACAACCGTTTTAAAAAAGCATTTGAGAAAATATTGAGCCCAAAGAATAAAGAACAGCGGCCTCAATTAGTTGTACAGCCTTATCGTACTAAAAAATATTTAAGAGACGAATAGTCCTGAACGATTTTCATACACTTAGAGTTACCAATCGAGAACAAGCCCTTTTCCAAAAGGGCTTTTTTCATTTAACCCCTGTTACATTTCGTAAAGCTTAAGTTTTCCCACTCCTTTAAAGAGATGAATAAAGTCTTTATTTTAAAAAAGTAGGAGCTCATTGATCCAGGCTCTCTCTTTAGTGAGATAGAGGGTTTTACACTTTCCCCAGATATGATTGAAGGTTGCTTACATACACCTCAAATGCTTTTATGCCAGACTTTGTAATTTTACAAATAGTTTGTGGATAGTTATCCTTGAATTGTTTGGTTACATCAATATAACCTGCATCTTTTAGTTTTTGAATTTGTACACTTAAATTCCCCGCTGTTGAATTTGTTTTATCCCTTATAAAAGTAAATTCCGCTTCCTTTACACTAATAAGAAGTGACATAACAGCTAGTCGTAACTGCGAATGCAATATGGGGTCCAGATCTTTAAACATTAGCTTCTACCAACCCCCTTTTAGCCTTTCTGTATTCTGCCTCCATTATAATGCCGGGAATGAGCCATGCAAATATGGCGGAGATTGCAGTTAAGAGTAAATCAATTTTTATAGTTGTAAATAATGTAATGATGCAACATGCCCAGCATAATAAACCGCCCCATAACATAGGTTTGAATCTGCACGCAGCACCAGTAATAAAAGTTGGTATTCCGTATAACAACAAGAAAAAGGACATTACAAATTCGGAAAATTTAAAGTCAATCCATTCAGGCCGCCCTTTTGATATTTCACGATAATCATTTAGTACAGGACTAAGTTCTGCAAACACGGTGTTCACAATAAATATCATGAGAAAAATACAAATGCCAAATGCCAGCCAGATATAATCCATATAGGCATCATCATATGATTTTACTCTGCGATTTTTCTTTTCCTTAATAGAAATAAAAATTTGTGGAATGATTGCTAATAATGTAAGGATATTGGGATCGAATGGAAGTTTGTAATTAAACTGAATCTCCGATAGTTTTAGCAACGCACAAATTGCAACTACAGTCCCCCACAATATTGCACTTACCCCTGTATCATGATAAGAATCCTTTGCCTTATTGATCATGGAGGTAATAAGATCAAGACTTTCTTTTTCGGAAAGTTGCTTTTCAGTGAGGCCCATAGCTAACAGTTTTAAAAAAGCTGGCTCCAACTTTGAAGCCAGCTAAATTTTTTATAGTTGAGATAGAAAATACCAAACTTGTGAACGTCCCCAATTCGGCGCAATAGTGCTTTCGGTTTTATAGGTGTCGAAAAGACCTTTTGCTTTTTCAAATAATATTTTTGCTTCTGCTTTACTTCCACCGAATTGCTCCGGCGTGTAGAATTTATCCTGGCCTTCCAAAATATAAATTCGTGGATTGGATGCATTCAGTTCTTTTGCTTTTGCCAATGCTTCTGTTGCTTTTGCTCCTTCTGTCATATAGCGGGACATGGGGTTTCCCATCATTCTAAGACTATGTACCATTTTTTTTATACAATATATTTCTGTATTGGCAGTAGTAAGAGAAATAGCTTTATTTAGCAAACTTTCAGCTTTGTCTGCATACGGATCAGATATTGAGCTATTATCTCCCATGCTGCCATCTTGAGGCATAGAAGCATAGCCAAGCATTAAATTAGAATAAGAGGCATAGTAATAAGGTAACCATTGTGTTTTTTCTGCTTCTGCAATCCGTTCAAAACTATTAGCCAGCTCCTTCCATGCATCAACAGAATTATTAGAGTCGAGTATGGCTATTTTTGCTTCCATCGCTTTGATCAATTTTTCACTTTGTGCAAATGTTGCTGTGGTCATTATTGATAACAGCATAACAAAAAAATATTTTTTCATTTTGTGTTTTTTAAAATTTTAATAATTTCTATTGTTGTTTTTGAGTTTCTCGTATTCCTTTTCAGCCGTTGTTTCTTTAGGAAATTTGTAAACGCTGAAGTATTCGATGACCATTGCGATACCCCAGCCAACGGTAGGCCATACCGGCCATGGGATTTTATCCCCATAATCACTATCGTTATAATTGGTGAGCAACCAAATCACCCATAAAAAAACATTGATAACAACATAATAAACAAGATCCTTTTTAAAGGCGGCCCTTCGCTTTGCAATGGCCCATAATTTAGGGTCTCTATCCTGCGGGTTTTGTGATTGTTGTTCCATAAATTTATTTTTTATAAGCTATTATTAATAACCTCATCGCTTCTGTCCACACCGAAGCTGATAAATGCACCAATAAATACAAACATTCTTGATGGCGGTACTATTGCTTCTTTCCTTAATCCATTGTAAGAATAACTGTACCCAAAGGTTTGTTTAATATTGAAAATATTACTTACCTGTAAGACATAGACCGCAAACGATTTTGCATCTTTCTTACCAATAGCTGGCAGATAATTAATAGAAAAACTTACATTATTAAAATCGGGTATGGTGCCTCTGTCGCTAAATTTATAATTGAGGCCATCTTTCTGAATATTATAATAGGGCCTGCCACTGGCATAGTTGTAGGCAGCGTTAAATTGTGTCTTCCAGGGGGTGATAAATTTTTTCATGACCAGTGAGGCCGTGTGTTTTGCCGCAAAATTTGGAGTAATAGCAAAAGGGAAATTTAAAAAATCTCTTTTAGTATCTAAGTAGGAATATGAAATCCAGTAATCGAAATTTTTAATCGTTTTTTTATCTCTCCAGAAAAATTCAATCCCTTTTGCATCACCAAAGCCATTATTGTTGATAGCCCCGTCAGTAAATCCTGTTGTACCTGTTTTTACAAGGTTATCATACTTCTTGTAAAATATTTCTGTTCTGAATGTTTGCTGATTAGCTACTTTCTGGTATTGGGCAATATAGTGGGTGGCTTTCATAAAAGTTAATTCATTGGGTGATGGCAGATACCTTCTTTCCGGGTTTTGATAAAAAACACCATACGCTAACGACGCCTGGCTACCCTTACTTAACTTGTACGCAACAGAAATGCGGGGAGCAATGTTCGCTTTATCTAAAATAGAGGAATGCTCAAAGCGGAGACCTCCTTTTATCGCCAGATCATTCGTCGCATATACATCAGCTTCTCCAAATATTGATTTAATATTTTCTTTTAAGCCAGATGGATATTGCTGTCCGTTGTAATCGGTATAAATTAATTTATCATTACTGTAATTATACTCAGTTCCAAAGCGAACTGCACTTAATCCTTTTAGCTTCTTTTCCAGTACTGCTTTTGCATTAAAGTAATTTCCTTTTGTGTTAATATTGAATTGCTTGAACTCAAGATTTCCAAGAACCACATCATTCTTATTATTGTCCTGCATCCCGCTACTAATATCATCTTTGTTATTTGTGTAAGACACACCTAAATTAATTTTCCATCGTTTTGCCAAATTCTCTTTCCATGCCAGGTTATGATAAATATTAGTATTGCTAATTGCAAATTTGTCAAGATAACCTAATGAATCAATACTGTTTGTGGTAAAACCCAATTTGTTGCTACTGAAATAACCATAATATTTCAGCATACCTGTCGCAGATGTTTTAAACCGGAAATTGGCATCGCCACTATGATAAGCAGGGGCTTTAGAATAATCCTGTTTCTGTTTGATTACAGCAAATGCAAGACCCAGGTCAGTATAACTATAACTGGCACCAAAAGATGATTTTTTATTTTTGGATAAATGCTGGTAGCCTGCACTTCCGCTTAAAACAGAAATACCAAGATTTGCAGATGACTGATCAGGCAAATCAATTGATTCTAATATCAATGCTGAAGAAAGTGCCTGACCATACAATGCAGAATAACCACCCGTACTGAAAACAGTTCCTTTGAAAATAAAAGGGGAGAAACGACCAAACTGTGCAATGTTAGGAACACTACTAAAGAAAAAATTATTTACCAGTGTTCCGTCAATGAATGTTTTGGTTTCAGCAGCGGTACCACCACGAACGAAAAGTCCTTCACTCTCCCCCACCTGCTGAGCACCAGGCAATGTTTTTAATGCACCTGTTATATCTCCATTGGCACTTGCTGTTGTAACAATATCAATGGGGTCCAATACTACTGCTGCTCTTTTTCTATCACTGGCTTCAAATGTACCAGCAGATAATACAACCGCAGTTAGTTCACTAATTTCTTCTTTTAGAACTGCATCAACAACTATTGTAGTTCCTTCCAATTTGATTTTTTGTTCAAAAGATTTAAACCCGATTGAACTTATTACTAATAGCTGCTCTCCCTTCTCTGTTGTTTTAAAGGAATAGCTACCAGTTGAATCGGATGTTGCTCCATCGTAGCTATCCTTGATGGAAATGCTGACACCTGACAGCGGCTTTTGCTTATTATCCTTAATTACGCCTTTAATGGTTATCTGGCCGTTGGCCCAGTAAAAAGACGTTGCGAAAAGTAATACTAGCGGCACTTTTTTATACCAATTCATTTTAGTCTGTTTCAAATTTCGAAACAAACATAAAGTAGTTTATATTATAAACCAAATAATTTTATATAAAAAAACCGCCTCGCTTTTGGCGAGACGGCTGTGGAACCCCTATCAAATGATTTTTAATTCTTTACGATCTTTTGTTGTGCAACCTGTCCTTCACACATTACCCGTACAAAATAGAAACCAGGTGTAAGGCTGCTTGTATTTATTGTTTCTGTTTGGCTGCTGTTAGCAGATATTGTTTTTCTAACTGGTTGGCCGTTTGCACTGATCAGTTCGTAAGAAACCTGTTTGTTCTGCCAGTTAGCTGGTATAGTAATGCGAACTTCATTACTTACCGGGTTTGGATATGCAACAATTGTAATACTGTTTTCATTTTGCTTGCCAATTCTGATGATTCTTGTTTCAGAAAGTTCACTCTTGCCATCAATATCCACTGAACGAAGTCTGTAATAAATTACAGCAGCACGGCTTGTATTTACATTATTATCTGAAAGACTATAGTTTGTTTTATCCGTTGCATTTCCATAAGCAAAGGCCATTCCTGCATCACTGTAATTAATACCATCTGTACTTTTTTCTACTATAAAATGGCTAACATTAACTTCCGAAGCTGTTGTCCATTTTAAATCAACTTTACTATTGTTTAGGTTGGCAGTAAAAGAGGTAAGTTTAACTGGCAAAGTACTTACCGGTGCCAGACTAAATTCACGAAACCACATTGAATTAAGACGAATACCAGAACCATTGCTTGATAAAGCACCTGATTTTGCACCGTATCGCATTTTAATTCTGTCTTTACTTAAATAACGATACATTGCCATTACCATAGTTGCAGAAGTATCGATTGCAGCAAAATTAGCAACAGGTCCGTCTATTCTATTACCTGTTCCACCATGAAAAGCATGCTGACATATTGTGTGGATTTTACCACTGCCCTCGCAATTACCACATTCATCACTTCCATTCACGCCAGTGCCAAAACAATTTAAGCAGCTAATCAAAGGACTTACAATTCCATCTTCATCACATTGTGCATGCATACCTAATAAACCAGTAGATGTACTTGTTAAGGCTGAAACAGTAGAATAAATTACTGAATGAGGTTTATCAAACGTAACATATTCGTTAATTGAATTGCCATCTCCATCTACATCTAATGCAGTAAAGTCTATGGTATCCATCACTTGTCTTTGATTTGTACCTGCACGATAAAAATTTATCTCAAAATCTATGAACCAATTTTGATTAGGAGACACTAACCCAGGAAGACCAAACTCTGGCTGAAAAGCTTTATCCCATCCCAGAACAGAATTGTCGATAGTTGACATTACAATATCGTTCCTTGAAAATTTTCTCAATCTTACTGTTGCATCTATACCAGTTGTAACATTAGAGAAACGGTAAACTGAACCTTGCTGATTAGCTGTTCCGCTAATTAATACCGGATTTTTAAAAATCAATTCCGGGCCTGATTGGCAAAATGTTGCCAGGTTGATTAAGAAAGCAGCAATAAAAAGTAGAAATGTTTTCATCGTTTTCACTTTAGGGTTGAGATTAATTAGTACGGTTGTGTTCTGTTGAACTTGCCCTAAGATTGCTTGGAAAGCCGACTTAAAAATTGAGAGAAACAGACCGGGAGTATTTTCCCATTGTAAGTGAAGTTTGTTTCATGGTCGGATTACGTTGCTTTCTTAGGATTTGTTCGATTCTGAGACAAACATAATACGTAGTTTTTTTACTTGCAAGTTTTTTGAGTAATATTTCTTGATAATTACCGTATTTTCTGTAGTAAATTTACTTTGACTATATATTAAACGTTGACTTTCACAAACTTACAAAGTATAATTTTTCAATTTTATTTTTACGAAATAGTATGACTACTCATAGTTTACGTATGATTTACGAAATATTGATAGGAGAAACCCATCTATGCGGAAAGAAAATAGAAAAGATCCGGCATTAAAAAAGCGACTGATTACTCAGTCGCTTCATTATATAATAGGTAAGATAAGTTAAGCTTTGTAAGAAGGAATCAGGCCATTGGCCAGTTCTACCATCTTCTTAATGCCATCTTCAGGTAAGTTACCCTTTTTAAACTCAGCCATTACTTCAGGAAGTTTACTGTCCATTTCCATTAAGAAATGTTCTTCAAACTCTTTTACTCTCTTTACGGCAACTTCTTTCAATAAGCCGTTTGTTCCAAGGTAAATTATAGCTACTTGCTTTTCTACTGCGAAAGGAGCATACTGTGGTTGTTTCAATATCTCCACGTTTCTGGCACCTTTATCAATAACGTTTTTCGTAGCAGCATCAAGGTCGCCACCAAATTTAGAGAAAGCTTCCAACTCACGGTAAAGAGCCTGGTCCAATTTCAAAGTACCTGCCACTTTCTTCATCGATTTGATCTGTGCATTACCACCCACACGACTTACAGAGATACCTACGTTGATCGCCGGACGAATACCAGAAAGGAACAAGTTCGACTCCAGGAATATCTGACCGTCAGTAATAGAGATAACGTTTGTCGGGATATAAGCCGATACGTCACCAGCTTGTGTTTCGATGATCGGCAGCGCAGTTAATGAACCACCACCTTTTACCAAATGCTTGATTGAATCCGGAAGATCGTTCATGTTCTTAACGATCTCATCATTATTGATCACTTTGGCAGCTCTTTCCAATAAACGACTGTGCAAATAGAATACGTCACCAGGATAAGCCTCACGTCCCGGTGGACGACGAAGTAACAATGAAACCTCACGATAAGCTACTGCTTGTTTAGAAAGATCATCATAAATAATTAATGCAGGACGACCGGTATCACGGAAGAACTCACCTATTGCTGCACCAGCAAAAGGAGCATAGAACTGTAAAGGTGCAGGATCAGATGCAGAAGCTGCAACAATCGTTGTGTATTGCATTGCACCAGCATCTTGTAATGTTTGCATTACACCAGCAATGGTAGATGCTTTCTGTCCAATCGCCACATATATACAATAAACAGGTTTGCCTGCTGCAAAAAATTCTTTCTGGTTGATGATCGTATCTATACAGATAGCTGTTTTACCTGTTTGGCGGTCACCGATAACCAACTCTCTTTGTCCACGACCAATTGGGATCATCGCATCGATAGCTTTGATACCAGTTTGTAATGGTTCTTTTACCGGCTCCCGGAAGATTACACCCGGCGCTTTTCTTTCTAATGGCATTTCATATAACTCACCGGTAATTGGTCCTTTACCATCAATTGGTTGACCCAAGGTATTTACAACACGACCAACCATTCCCTCGCCTACTTTAATAGAAGCGATCTGACCGGTACGTTTTACTTTAGCACCTTCTTTAATTCCGCCGCTACCACCCATCAATACTACACCTACATTATCTTCTTCCAGGTTCAAAGCAATAGCTCTAACACCATTTTCAAACTCTACCAGTTCACCATAGCGAACATTCCCTAATCCGTAAACACGGGCAATACCATCACCCACTTGCAGAACAGTTCCTACTTCTTCAAGATCTGCATGGGCATTAAAGTTGCTCAACTGCTGACGCAGTATAGCACTTATTTCATCTGGTTTAATCTCTGGCATATCTGTTTCTTTTTTTTCTTTTTATATTACTTCAACTTATAAATAAAGTCGTTGTTCTCGAATTGTTTCGCAATTGCTTTAAGGTCATACGCAATACTTGCATCAACTAACTTATCTCCAATCTGCAATACAAATCCACCAATCAAACCAGCATCAATTTTTTCTTCCACCTCTACATTTTGAAATCCTGCAGATTTTTTTACATGGTCAACAATGCTATTTTTCAATGCATCGCTAATCGGTCCCGCAGTAGTTAGTTTTATGGTCTGAATATTTTTATACTCTTTATATGAAGCAATAAACGCATTCACTATTTCCGGCAAATTGCTTTCACGGCCCTTTGTAATGAGCAACGCATTAAATGATCCTGTTAACTCACCTATATTACCTGTTGTAATAGCCGTAAGTATTTTTTTCTTTGTATCCGATTTAATGATCGGGCTGCGTAATAAGTTTACAAAGTCAGGATTGCTTTTACAAACAGCCTGAAGCCATTGCATATCAGCAAATACTTTTTCTAACTGTCCTTTTTCAATAGCAAGGTCAATCAGAGATTTTGCGTATCGTGTTGCTAAACGTGGATTGGGCATAATTTATAGCTTTTCGCTACTTGCTTTTCTTAATTCAATTTTACTTCATCAACCAACCCTTTAATATGGGCTTCTTGTGCATCTTTGTTTCCTAATTCTTTTCTCAACACCTTTTCACTCACTTCAATTACTAATTTACCTACCTGGTTTTTTACTTCTGTTAATGCAGCCATCTTCTGTGCATTGATTGCAGCTTGTGCTTCGATAACGATTTTATTCGCTTCTGCCTTTGCCTGTTCTTTTGCTTCGCTAACAATGCGGTCTTTTGTATCTCTAGCTTCCTTCAGCATCTGAGCTCTTTCTTCACGGGCTTTTGCCAACAAAGTTTCATTCTCACTTTTCATCAACGCCATTTCTTCTTTTACCCGCTGCGCAGTGGCTAAAGAATCAGTAATGGTATTTTCACGGTCACGCAGACCTTTGATAATTGCAGGCCAGGCCATTTTCTTCAACAGGAAGAAAACAATTAAGAAAGCTAAAAGGGTCCATACTAGTAACCCGAGTTTAGGAAGAAGCAATTCCATATTATTCTAATTCAGTTTTTAATCAAGTTAAATACTGCATCCTCCGCCCTGTGCATCAGATGCAGTAATTTTTTGGGCAACGATATTACAATACCATTGCAAGGAAGCCAACGATGATAGCAAACAGTGCAGCACCCTCTACAAGGGCAGCCGTCAAGATCATGTTTGCACGGATGTCGTTAGATGCTTCTGGCTGACGGGCAATCGCTTCTACAGCGCCTTTACCAATTTGACCGATACCGATACCAGCACCGATCGCAGCAAGACCTGCACCAATTGCACCACCTGCGTTAGCAGTAGCTTCCAAAAGAATTACGTTTAGTAAATCCATGTTTGTTGTTATTAATGATAATTAAAAAATACAAGTTTAGTGATGAGCCACATGTGCCTCATCGTGATGTTCACCTTCAAATGCCTGGCCGATAAATACTGCTGTTAACATCGTAAATATGAAAGCTTGTAGAAAAGCCACCAACACTTCGATCAGGTATATAAACACTGTAAAGCCGATTGAAAGTGGAGAAGCTCCCCAACCTGCAATAGGATTTAATTGTCCGAAAATGAATATCAATGAAATTAAACAAATGATAATGATGTGACCTGCCACCATGTTGGCAAACAACCTGATGATAAGTGCAAATGGTTTGATGAAAACACTCAAAAATTCAACCGGCACCAAAATAAACTTCACACCTAATGGCACTCCCGGCGGATTGAAAATGTGACCCCAGTAATGTTTATTAGTACTAAACATGATCACTAAAAAAGAAATCAAACCGAGTACGGCAGTAAAGGCAATATTACCTGTTACGTTCGCCGAACCAGGTATCAATCCAAATATGTTATTGATAAGAATGAAAAAGAAAACAGTTAGCAAATAAGGCAGGTACTTCTCATATTTGTGCCCCAGGTTTGGTTTGGCAACTTCATCTCTTACAAATGTAATAACCGGCTCCAGTAAACTTTGAGAACCTTTTGGTGCAGAAGTTACACCAACACCAGTTTTATATCTTTTTGCTATTCGCAACATGATCACTACAAATAATGTTAGTGCAATGATCATTTGCACTACGTTGCGGGTTAGAGAGAAATCATACACTTTTACAGAAGGGTCAATATTGCCAGCTGCATCAACAGCTACAATTGTTTCCGGTTTGAACGTTTTTGGGTCTAAGCCCATTTTTTCAATATTATGCTTTGTCAGAATTACATATCCCTCATGAGCATGTTCGCCATGATGAAATGCAGAGGACATAAAGGAAGTAAAGCCTTTTTGCGGAGAATAAAGCACTATCGGAAGAGGAATAGAAGCTCCGAAAAAATGGAATTCATGTCCATCGAGTACATGGTCAAAAATCACCTCGCCTACGTTCAGTTTATCTTTCCCACCGTCTTTTTTATCACCTTCTCCACCGTCTGCTATCGCAGATGTAGAAATTAGTACAAAAAATAAGCTGAAAACCGCTACAGCAAAGGATTTGAAACGATGAACTACCATACCCATTCCGAAATTTGGCGCAAAGATAGGGATGCAGGAGTGAAAACGAACTTTGAAACAGAGGAATTTGACGATTTACTGAAAAATGAAATCCACATTGTTTCAGCAATGTGACGGAAAGAGTAAACCGATTTGATAATCAAGAAGTAACCCCTTCTTTTTTCTCAAATTGCAGCTCATATAATTTGCTATAAAAACCTGCTTTCTTCAGCAATTCATCATGGTTGCCTATTTCCTTGATTTCTCCTTTGTCAAGCACTATAATTTTACTGGCTTTCCGTATCGTGGAAAGCCGGTGAGCAATCACAATCGAAGTTCTCCCCCTTATTAATGTGTCAATGGCGTGTTGGATCAATATTTCACTTTCTGTATCCACCGAAGAAGTGGCTTCATCCAAAATGAGAATAGCCGGGTTATAAAGCATGGCCCGGATAAATGATAATAGCTGCCGCTGCCCCAGTGATAAAGTAGCACCTCTTTCCATTACATTATAATCATATCCACCCGGCAGCCGCATAATGAAATCATGCATATCAATAAGCTTGGCCGCTTCAATTACTTTTTCACGACTGATCTCCGAATTTCGCAACGTAATATTATCGATCACTGAACCGGAGAAAAGAAATACATCCTGCAAAACTACACCGACATTTTTGCGAAGCGATTCCACCTCAAATTCTTCAATATCTACCTCATCTATTTTTATCTGTCCTTTTTGGATATGATATAATCGATTCAACAAACTTATTATAGTTGTCTTACCACTTCCTGTATGTCCAACAATGGCAATCGTTTCTCCGGGGTTTGCCATAAAACTTACATCCTTCAACACATGATTTCCATCGGTATAAGCAAACCGTACTTTATCAAATTCAATTTTACCTGCTACTTTTTCCGGTGTATACGAACCTTCTTTGTCAATGAAATCTGGATTGTCTAATACTTTAAAAACTCTTTCGCTGGCAATAATGCCCATTTGCAATACATTAAACTTATCAGCAATTACACGCAACGGACGAAACAATAAATTCAAGCATAAAATAAATGCCACTACTGTGCCTTGCTGACTTTGTTGCAATTGCAAAGCTTCTTTTGATGTGTACCATACTACCAGGCCAATTGAGAGTGCCAATACAATTTCTACTAATGGAAAAAAAACGGAATAGGCGAATATGGCTTTGATGTTGGCATTCCGATGTTCCTTGTTGATCGCTTTAAATTTATTCAGCTCCTGCTCTTCTGCGGCAAAAGCTTGCACCACCGACATGCCTGTTAAATGTTCCTGCACAAAAGCGTTGAGACTGGCAACTGCATTTCGTACTTTAAAAAAAGATTTATTAATACTTTCTTTAAAATAATAAGTAGCCAAAATAATAATAGGGAATGGAATCAGTGCTATTAATGTTAATTGCCAATCAGTCCAAAGCATAAAGCCAAGTACAGAAACAATAGCCAATAAGTCTGCGATGATTGGCACCAACCCATCAGAAAAAATATCATTGATAGACTCGATATCATTAACGGTTCTGGTAGTAAGTGTTCCGATTGGAGTTTTATCGAACTGAGAAAGATTAAGCCCCATTATTTTTTTATAGGTCGCAACTCTTAAATCTTTTACAACCGATTGTCCAAGTACCGCTGTTGTAAAAGTGAATAGAAACCGCATCAGCGTTTCAATTACTATTAATCCAATCTGAATTAAAGTAATAGTAACCACCATGTGTCCTATTGAATTGGTGATGTATTTGTCAACTGTAAGCTGAATAAGAAACGGCCTTACAGGAGTCATAAAAGCCAGTAAAATCGCAAGAACTACAGATAGATAAAATTTTTTCTTGTAGGGAGATGCATACTGAAATACCCTACGCAGTAAGGTAAAACTGAAAAACTGTTTTTTAGGTGCTGACAAAATGAATAATTAAAGAAGCAGCAAATGTAGAGAGAAGAAAGTTATCAGAATGCCCGTTTGTCATCTTCTTCGCCCATCGCTATTTTATATGCCTTAATAAATAAAGCACCTAAGTTTTTGTATGGAGGTATATAATCTTCAAATTCTTTTGCTACTACCATCTTGTCCAATTCTTTCCAGAAAGGAATCCAATCAATATTATTACCGGTTCTTGCTTTATCAGTTAAGAGTTGAAAGAAAGGTCGGTTCACTTCTGTCGCACCAATTTGTTTAGAAGCAATAATATGTGCATCCGGTGCTTTTTCCAGCACATCATGTATTAAATGATACCCACCGCAAGAACCCAGGAACACAATTTTTGAGGAAGGAAACATTTGGTCAATAGTAGCATCTGCATAGTAACTATGTCCTCTGTGAATGGTAATGGATGGATATTCTTTTTTAGCTTCCATATATTCACACAAAGCTTTTTGAGCTTTTTCGTCTTCTCCACCTTCTTCCGGCAAAGCTCTGTTCGCATAAATAGTAACTGGCTTCCCTTTAGCTGAATTAATGGTAACCCATTGTTTGTTGCTGTTATCTATTTTCCAATTGGCATTGCTAAACATTCCTACAAAGCCACGGAAAATTCCCTGGCCATCTTTATCGCCATAAAAGAACACTTGCATAATTACTCTGCCGCTATCATTTAATAATGATTTGTTAGGCACTTCATATACCGGCGGAATACCAAGCTCCTTTGTCAGATCTATTTTGTTTACTGTGTCAGCAGATAAAAAAAGATTATTGAGAATTTTATAAATAGCAATCCCTTTTTTATTATTCTGATTAAGGTTTCGTTGATAACATTCCTGCACATTGCGCAGCATCTCATTGGCAATAGGTTTTAATGATTCTGCTATACTTGCATAAGAGTCTGCCACGTCTACTCCATCCTCCAAACCATCCGTTTTCTCCAGGTTTTTTACAAATGCTTTCATCAATATATTCGCCGGGTCTTCTTCATTTAGGTTGGTTGATTTTGGAAATGAGCCGAGGAAGTTGCCCAATGTATTGTAACCCGCCGCCATCTTGATCAGTTTGCGGTATTTATCAAAGCTTACCAATGTCAATAATGAGTCACCACGGTTGCCAATTTTTTTCATCATCAGTGGATACACACCTTTGGTAAAACTAGATGTATATATAGACCCGTCTGAAGATACTATCAGGTAATACAATTCTTCTGCACTTAATGGTTGAATACTTCTAAAACGTACCTCGGCACCTTCATTATGTAATGCGTTTATCGTAGTTATAAAAACAGATTTAGCTTTATCTTCTAATTTTTTACCAAGCGATTTGTACTCAAACGCAGTATCCTTATTTAATAACCGTTGATAATAATCAATCTGAGTTTTTACAAGCAGTTTGTAGTATAAAACTGAATCATCCTTTACATCATCAATATCACGGATCGCTATTTTGCCGTTTACAATATTGTCCAGAAAAGGAAAATAAAACTGGCCGCTTTTACTTCGGGCCATGGTGGCAATTGTTTTAACAAATACATCGTCATTAATATTTCTTATCGTAACACCCAACTTACTATTGGAGGCGGCATAATCATATAACTGTTTAGGATATTTTCTTGCTACCACCCGTACAAGGCTGTCAGCAAATGGCATATCCGGATTTTGATACAAAGTCAGGAAAGTTTTAGCCGGGTTTAGGACGCAAAACTTCAACACTAAATTGTTTTTTGATGCCAGATATCCGGTGTTTTTATCAAAAATATTAGCGCCAAGAACATTATTTCCCGCATCATATGATAACTGACTGATTATACTTTCAATGGATTCATTTTTCCTGTCTTTAGCAACAGATGCTTCAAATGCATTGACGATAACCGG
>LNFJ01000018.1 GCA_001464625.1 Bacteroidia bacterium Ga0077558
AATTCAGTGGTTTAGAGGCAAGATTTGTGTATTAGTGACACGTTGCAAACGAAAATAAAAAAAACAAGCTAGGTTCGTACATTTATTTATCAGAAAGTCAAAAAATCTTACTATTTGTATGATTATCCGCACAATTCACTGGCAAAAGTTATTTATTTTCTCACTGGGGCTATTTGTTGGTTCTGCTTTTTGCATGAAATGGATGGAATCTGATTTTCTGTTTAATGGGGATATTTTTACCATAATTGGGCTGGAGATCACATATTCCCAGGAGAAAGTTTCAGCAATTCTAGCCGGTTTGGATAGCCCAGTTAAAAATATTCTCCGGTATCATCTTTCCTTTGATTTTGCTTTTATGGTAGGTGTTTATACCGGCATTGCAGCCCTATGTATGATTGTCCGTGAAAAATCTAAAAGCAAACTGTTACGCAAGATTCTTTTTGGATTAGCAGCCTTACAGACAGTTGCTTTTGCGTGTGATGTAGTTGAAAATATATACTTATTCAACTGGATTAAAAACCCGGCAATTAATAGCAAAGATTTTTCAAATTATCATATTGTTGTTATTGCCAAATGGATTATTGCATTAACGGGAGCATTATTGGCCATACCATTGTCATTAAAACAAACAAAGAAAGTCTAAATCTCATTTTTTGATTTAAACCAGTCGCCTTATTTTTGCACCACTTACTTAAAAACCTTGAAGATGGAACAAACAAAAAAATATAAAGGACTTTGGTGGTTAGTATTTTTTGCTTCAACTGCGGCCTTACTTTTTGCAATTGTTACTCATTGGGAGTGGCTTACACTAATTCTTCCCTTTCAAACCACTGCTTTTGTAAAAGCTATGGATATAATGTAAAAATACACACTTGTTGATATGTAATTAGTAATAGCCTGTTGAACACAGGCTATTTTTTGTTTCCGGCATTTTAATTGTGCTCTATTGGTTTTATAACTTAAACAAACGTAAAATGAGAAAGCCTCTACTTCTGTTATTTGCATTTTTTATCGCTATTACTCCAATTACCCAATTATCTGCCGCTATAGTTGTTCCAGCGTCATCTGTTTCTACTGAACCTGATCCGGCTACAGTAAAAGCTGCAACCGATGCTTTTAAAAGTTTGTCCAAAAAAGAAAAAAGAGAAAAGGCTAAAGAGGTTAATAAAGAAATCAAAGCATTTAAAGCAAGTAAAAAAGCCGGCAATGCTGCTGAAACAAACACTTTATTATTAGTGATTTTAGCCATCTTATTACCTCCATTAGCGGTGTACCTGCACCAAGGCGAAATCAACAGTAAATTCTGGATTAGCTTATTACTTACTTTACTGTTCTGGTTACCAGGTGTTATTTATGCGTTGGTTGTTATATTAGGCAACAAGTAATTATTTGCAAAACCAGGTTCTGCAAAAAACTTTCTGATGGTTTTTGAATCTAGTTCGTTTTGTAAAACAAAAAAGTCCCGCTTCTGGCGGGACCTTTTTTTGCTCAGAGGGATAATTATTTTACAGAATCAACCAGGCTCTTAAAAGTCTCTGGGTTGTTCATTGCTAAATCTGCTAAAACTTTACGATCGAGTTCAATTCCTTTCTTGTTTAATTTGTTGATGAACTCAGAGTAAGTCATACCTTCTGCACGGACAGCCGCATTGATACGGGCAATCCATAATGTACGATATTCTCTCTTCTTCAGTTTACGACCTACGAACATATAGGTCATACCTTTTTCTACTACGTTTTTGGCTACCGTCAATACGTTTTTACGTTTGCCATAAAAGCCTTTAGCTTGTTTTAATATTTTTTTGCGGCGTGCCTTAGAGGCTACTGCATTTTTTGAACGAGGCATGTTGTTAAGTTTGAAGTCAGATGTACAACGTACGAACTGACATGAGTTTTTAAATTAGTTGACTAGAAATAAAGCGTTTGCTTATTTCAGGCGAAGAAGACGTTTTACAAAATCCACATGAGATTTTGCAACAGTTCCGTCCATTCTCATGTTACGTTTACGTTTTTTTGATTTCTTCGTCAGGATGTGACGTTTGAAAGCTTTCTGGTGCATGATCTTTCCGGTACCAGTTACTTTAAAGCGTTTTTTGGCGCTGGAGTTTGTTTTTACTTTAGGCATTATACCAAGTATTAAATATTATACCCTTGAGGCGTTCCCCACAGGGGGATCCTTTTCGAACCTCTTCAGGAAATGGTTTCCCGCCAGGGCGGGATGTATAAGAGCTTCCGTTTTTCCTTTAATTAGCAAAGGTTTTTTCGGAGTGCAAAGGTAGGCCGAAGATGGCAAGTAAAAAAGTATCTGATAAAAATAACCTGATCTGCGTTTTAGGTGTTGATATGCGTCCTAATTTAAGAATTTAAACGAAATTAATATTGAAAATCAATTGTTTAAAAAAAAATAGGCTATCGAAGCGATAGCCTATTTTGTTGAGTTATTAAATTTCCAGGTTATTTTATTTTGGCTCAATTGCCATTTTTATCCTGTCCTGCAGGTCGAGCAGGTGATTTCTTGAAGCCGCATCTGAGTAGGCTGCAGATGCTGTTCTTATTTCAGCAGCCAATGTTTTCAACTGAGCTTTTACAATTGAAATACCATCTCCTGTTTTTGCGAAGCCGGTTGAAACAGTAAAAGTTGTGCCTCCTAAACTAACAGTTTGAGGTTCGGTTGGCTTAACAAGAGTAATCAATTTTTCTGCCAGTGATTTTTGCAATTGACGACGGTATATATCAATCGGTTTGCGGGTAGTTATTTCTGAGAATACTGACTTGCGAACATCATTCAACATTTCTGTAGCAGTGTAAGCATTTGCTGCATCCTCAGCTTCAAATCGAATCAGGTTGTTGATGGTAGTTACACTTACTAATGCATTTAAGGCTCTGTCCTGTATTGTACCTATTGTTGACAGTGGGGTTAAGCCGGTTAAACCGGTTACTTTTTTCTGAATAACCCATGTAGGCGTAACAAACACATTGGAATGAATCCAGGAAACAGCTTCTTTTTGAGTGGCTTTCGGAGTGAATTCAAATACAGAACCGCTTTGTTCAACTCTTTTTGGTGTACGCTGAATACCACCCACATTAGTTGAAACATGACCAATATATCGGGCAAATTGACTGGTAACCTGGGTGTACATTTCTGATAATCCGCCAAAGTCTTTGTCAGCTTGCTTAGTCCAATCTGGAAGATTAACTATGATTCTTTGTAAATTTTTTAACCCATAGCTGCTTGCTTTCATTGCATTATCACCTATATCTTCTGTTTGGCTACGGGGATCTCCACGATTGCCTTCACCATCGCCCCACCAAAGACGTTTGTTGTTTTCAATTTTTTCTATCGTCCATTTATTAAGTATAGAAACCTCTGCATCTGCAGATTTTGCTTCAGGAAACCAACGATAGCCCCATTCTATGGCCCACTTATCATAATCGCCTATTCGTGGAAACAATCCTATTTGCGAAATATTATCTTCTGGCTGCGCCACATAGTTAAAACGGGCATAATCCATTATTGATGCAGTGTGACCATTAGCTTCAACCCATGCTTTGTCTCTTAATTTTTCAACCGGGGTTGTTGAGGAAGAGCCAAAGTTGTGACGAAGACCCAATGTATGTCCAATTTCATGACTGCTTACAAAACGGATCAACTCTCCCATTAATTTATCATCAAATTCCATCTTTCTTGCAGCAGGGTCTACAGCGGCAGCTTGCACCATATACCAGTTACGTAAAAGACTCATTACATTGTGATACCAGTTTACATGGCTTTCAATAATTTCTCCGCTGCGTGGATCATGAATGTTTGGTCCGCTGGCATTAGGTATATCGGAAGGTTTATAAACAATTGCACTATGACGGGCATCGTCTAAACTAAATGTGCTGTCTTGTTCATAAGTAGGCGCAATTTTACCAACAATAGCATTTTTAAACCCTGCTTTCTCGAAAGCAATCTGCCAATCACTTACACCAGCTATCAGGTAAGGAACCCATTTTTTTGGTGTGGTAGGGTCTATATAATAAACAATCTGTTTTTTAGGTTCTACCAATTCACCTCTCTTATATTTTTCAATGTCTTCATCTTTTGGTTCTAAGCGGTATCGGGCAATAAAACGATACCTGTCTACACCTTGCGGATTACGATCGTAATCAGTTATATTTTGAGTAGTGAAATAACCAACTCTATCATCGAAGTACCGCTGTTGCATCGGCACTTTTGGCAAAACAACCAAAGAAGTGTTTATTTCCAAGGTAACAGGTCTACCCGCTGTTGCTCCCATTCCTGCGGCACCACCACCTGTTGTTGGAGGTATGCTTGTGTATGATTTAACCGTTTTTATTTCGATATTGTTAGGAAATGATTTTAAACCAACTATATATGATTTATCAGATTGTGCAGATCCCGTAAGCCCAAGACTGCGTTTAGAATTGGCGCTAAAAAAGAAAATATCATTATCACCATTAATATAATCTGTCATTTCAATTACACTGGCTGATGAATCTTTTGAAAATGCTTTGATATCAAACGCAGATGCGATTGCCTGAAAATTGCTGTTCAAAACATTTTTATACATTCCTTCTGTACTATCTCTTCCAACTTCCTGGAACGATAAGAGTTTTAAAAAGATTTTGTTTTTGGGTCCTTTTTCAAACCGAATAGTTTTTTGATTGATTGGATCTCCTGCATATGCATCTCCTTCAGCAGGTGCTTTTGAAAGCCTTGACACAATAAGTATGTCTCTGCCAAGCATTTCATTTGGGATTTCAAAAAAATATTTATCATCCACCATGTGTACTTTAAAAAGACCGTTATCAGTTACAGCCTTATCAGTAATGATCTCTTTGTAAGGACGGGGGCCAGCACTAGGCCTTCCGATTCCCGGCCCACCACCGCCTGCTAACGGATTTCTGGTAGTATCTGGTCGGGTTGGTTGTGCGGATACTGCAATAGAAATGAATGATGCAATTGCTACAAAGCCAAACCTTTTAAGCGTCGAATTCATAAACAGTTATTTAATTATTAAATTATTTGGCTCAAGATACGGAAAGCTATCGCTACTTATTGTTAACTGTGGAATCTTATATTGAACATAAAAAACAAATTATAAACATCAATTATATCAATAAAAAAAACCGTCTTGAAAATTCAATACGGTTTTCATTTTATAATTTGAGTAAAGTAATTAAGCTTTCTTTTTCCCCTTTGGCGCAAACATAGCCAACATTCTTCTTCCTTCCATCTTCGGCATACTTTCTAATATTCCTGCTTCTGCTAATCGCTCCGCAAATTTTAGCAATAACAACTGGCCTCTGTCCTGAAATTGAATTGCACGGCCTTTAAATTGTACGTAAGCTTTTACTTTATTACCATCTTTTAAAAACTCAACGGCATGTTTTGCTTTAAAATCAAAATCATGATCGTCTGTATTAGGAGTAAAACGAATTTCTTTTACTTCAGAAACTTTGCTCTTCGCTTTCATCTCCTTTTCCTTTTTCTTCTTATCGTAAAGGAATTTGTTGTAGTCGATGATCTTACAAACAGGTGGATCAACTGTTGGAGAAATCTCTACCAGATCCAACTCTTGATCTTGTGCCATCTTTAATGCAACAGCGGTATCATAAATACCTACTTCTACATTTTCGCCCACTAAACGAACTTGTGGCACCCTGATGAAATTGTTGATACGATGCTCTGCTTCTTTACGGGGAGCAAATCTGCCCCGATTAAAACCTCCTTTGTTGAATCCGCCGCCTCCGGGTTTGTAACCTCCCCCGCCTGCCGGCCTGTTGAACCCGCCTCCGGGTTTTTGTGGTACTGCCATTTACTTTTTTTAAATGAATCCTGCTTCCTGCTGCAGGCATGCTTTTTTTAAATTATTAATTCCTCAATCAGGATTTGAGGTTACTAAAATACATTTTATTCTCCGCTCCGGTTTTTAATTTCTTCCAACGCTTCTGAAATGAAATCTGTTACAGCTTTTACACCCAGGTCACCTTTCCCTTGTCTTCTTACAGCTACTTTATTCTCATTCATTTCCTTTTCTCCTACTACGAGCATATATGGCACTCTCATTAATTCTGTATCCCGGATCTTCTTACCAATCTTTTCATTACGGTCATCTACTTCACTACGAATATCTGCTTTTTTCAATTGCTGTGAAACAGATTTTGCATAATCCAAAAACTTGTCGCTGATCGGTAGCACTTTTACCTGTACCGGTGATAGCCATAATGGAAGCTTCCCTGCATATTGTTCCAGCAGAAAACCAATAAAACGTTCATGAGTTCCTAATGGAGCCCGGTGAATGATCAATGGTGTTTCAGGTTTATTCGACTGGTCGGTATATTCCAGCTTAAAGCTTCTTCCCTGCGAAAAATCCACCTGATTGGTTGCCAATGTAAATTCTCTGCCTATAGCGCTAAATATCTGTACGTCAATTTTGGGGCCATAGAAAGCAGCTTCATCCTGTACTTCCACATAAGGGATATTTGATTCTGTAAGTACACTTCGTACCATCGCTTCAGTTTCTTTCCACAGTTCTGGTTCGTTTACATACTTAACCCCTAATTTTTCAGGTGAGTGTAAAGAAAGTCGCATCACATATTTTTCAATGCCAAATATTTTGAAATACTTTAAGTACATATCATTCACTGCTCGAAACTCATCATTAAATTGTTCTTTGGTACAGTAGATATGTGCATCATTCATATGCAGGCAACGAACTCTCATTAATCCAAAAAGTTCACCACTTTGTTCATAGCGATATACAGTTCCGTATTCTGCAATACGATAAGGGAGGTCACGGTAGCTCTTTGGCTCCGCTGCAAATATTTTATGGTGATGCGGACAGTTCATCGATTTCAGATAATATTTTTCTCCATCCAATTCCATTGCCGGATACATACTATCTGCATAATAAGGAAGGTGACCACTGGTAATGTACATACTCTCTTTGGCAATATGAGGAGTCACTACCCTTTTATAACCAGCTTCCGATTCTGTTTCTTTCGCCAGTTTTTCCAACTCTTCTATAATGACAGTACCATTCGGCATCCACATGATCAGGCCTTGTCCTACATCATCATCCATGGTGTAAATGCCTAATTCTTTGCCCAACTTTCTATGGTCTCTTTTCTTCGCTTCTTCTAAAAGTGCAAGATGCTCATCTAATTCTTTTTGCGAAGGAAATGTTACGCCATATAACCTGGTAAGTTGTTTATTCTTTTCATCTCCTTTCCAATACGCACCAGCGATATTAGTTAGTTTTACAGCCTTTATTAATCCGGTAGCAGGAATATGTGGCCCACGACACAGGTCGGTAAAATTTCCCTGAGTATAGAAGGTAATTTCTCCATCACTTAAACCGCTAAGCAAATCAAGTTTATATTCATCTTCCTTTTGAGCAAAATATTGAATGGCCTCTGGCTTGGTTATTTCTTTACGAATGAATGAATTGTTTTGTTTGGCCAGCTCATTCATTTTTTTTTCCAGGGCTGCCAAATCATCTTCATTCATTTTCTTATCGCCCAGATCCATATCGTAATAAAAACCCTGCGGATTTTCTGTAGCGGGTCCCACCCAAAATTTTACGCCGGGAAATAATTGCTCAACGGCTTCCGCCATCAAGTGAGCAGACGAATGCCAGAACGTTTTCTTTCCATCCAGATCATTCCATGTCAACAATTGTAACGTTGCATCTTCCTGTATAGGTCGGGTAGCATCCCAAACCTGTCCATTGATGTTAGCAGCCAGTACTTTTCTGGCTAATCCTTCTGAAATTGATTTAGCAATATCGATAGCAGAAGTTCCTTTTTCATATTGCCTAACAGCACCGTCCGGTAGTGTAATATTTATCATGCAGTAAAATCCTGTTTTAATTGGAGTGCAAATTTAGCGAAGTTTAGTCTTAAAATTAACAAACTCTTGCCCAGATAAACGGGTATTTAAATGCTAATTTATTAGTTTTGATTTGTGATGAAACGGACTACGACTACATCCAAGTATTTACTGTTTTTGATTTTACTGACTTCATTTACCCAATCTACCTCCTTTGCGCAAAATCTTACGGGTATATGGCGGGGATATTTTGTAACTGATGGTTTCGAACAATACAAATTTGAATTGCAGGTGAAGCAAACAGGTACTTCTGTTACGGGTGTTTCATACTCTTATCTCAGCACAGTTTTTTATGGCAAAGCAACTCTTGTAGGAAATTATAATAAAAATGGACAGAGTGCATTGATCCGGGAAATAAAAACGGTTGAGCTTCGTATGTCCGGTGGCTCCCAGGCCTGCATCATGAAATGTGTGTTCAAATATGAACGGTCTGGTAAAGAAGAGTTTTTGGAAGGTACTTTCACCAGCAAATTTGAAAACGATGGGTTTGTAAATAAGAAAGGAGATAATTGTGGTGGTGGTAAGGTATACCTTAGAAGAGTAACTACATCCGATTTTTATATTGAACCATTTTTGCGGGGAAAAATAAAGACAACACCAGTAATAGTTAACAAAGCTCCCGTTAAGAAAACCTCACCGGCCCCTGCTCCCGAAAAGAAAACAGTCACTCCTAAACCAGAGCCTGTGATTAAAAAACCTGTAGTAAAAACAAATCCACCTATAGCAAAGACAAACCCTCCAATTAAAAAAATTGATACAGTAAAAATTACTATCCCCCCGGTTGTAAAAAATAATCCCCCTGTAGTAATACCTAAACCATCAGTTTTAAAAAGCAGGACTAACGAGCTAGTAAAAATATTGATTGTAAACAGTCCGGATGTAACGGTAAAATTGTACGATAACGGAGAAATAGATGGCGATACCATTTCTGTATATCTCGATAATAAACTAGTGCTATCATCAAAAATGCTTACCGCTTCTCCCCTGATTGTTAAGTTGAAAATGGATGAAGAAAACGATGAACATGAATTAGTAATGGTAGCAGAAAATCTTGGTCGGATCCCACCAAACACCTCTTTAATGATCGTGGAAGCAGGCGGGCAACGTTTTGATGTTCGAATTACGTCTAACCAACAGAAAAATGCAGTGGTACGTTTTAAATACCAGAAACAATAGTCATTGTTGAAAAAGCTGTTATATTTCCAATAGCTTATTACCGTTTCTGTAACCTGACTGCCGTCAGGCAAGATTTTTAATGTTCACTTCCGCATTTTCATTTATTTTCCCTTTTAATATGCGCCGGTCATTAATTTTTTATTCTTTTTTTCTCCTTTGCACAGCAGCTGGCGCACAGGATATTAATGGTATTTGGAAAGGCAAGTTGGTAATGGCCCCCGGCGGATGCTTTCCTGTTTATAATATTGAATTGCAAATACAGGTTGCCGGAACTAAAATTACCGGAACAGCCTATCATTTTTCCGACTCACTTAATTATGTAAGAGAGAATTTTGAGGGTACACATAAAAAAGACAGTAACCAGATATCCATTCAGGAAAATGGCATTATTACTTTTAAGATTAAAGAGGAATGTGTGCCCTGTATCAAAAATTATAAACTTACTTACCATAAAGGTGGCGGGAATGTGGTTTCTGAAGAGCAGTTGAGAGGCTCCTGGACTGGCAAAGCATCAGATGGAAAAACGGCTTGCGACCCGGGCACTATTGTGCTTACCCGATTTGACAGATCCTCTTTTAAACCAGATATTAAACTTCCCCCTTCGCTAACCAAACGTAAAGCAGAGTTGGTAAAAGAAATAAAAGTGGATACCGGTACGATCAAAATCGATTTTTATGATAATGGTACGATAGATGGCGACACTATCTCAGTTTATGTCAATAATATGCCATCTGTTTCAAATAAAAGATTGACCACAAAGCCAGTTTCAATTACATTGAAAATTGACCTTAAACGTACTGAACAAGAATTGATTATGGTGGGTGAAAACCTTGGCTCCATACCCCCTAATACTGCGTTAATGATTGTAACTGCCGGAGATAAACGGTATCAGCTTTATCTGACATCTGACGAACAAAAAAATGCTATGGTGAGGTTTATTTACGAAAAGCCCGCAGGTTCTGCAAAAACACAATAATATTTCAGGAAATATTGCAGAGTTTCTTTATCTTAATTTCATTATTTACCTCTCCCTCTGAAATCATAGTGCTGATCTGTGTGATTTAATTCCCACTCTATTTAGTTTAATTCTCTGTTGTAGTTCAAAATCTGGTTATAATGATACAGGTAAAGTTGTTATATTTTATAATGTCCAGTTGTGTTTTTTTTGCTTGCACAAGTGATAAAAAAGGGGGCATTTCTGAGAAAGCCCAAAAAAATCTGGATGCTATGCATGGGATTAGTAAGGCGATAGAAACTGGCGATATGAGTAAACTAGGCGACTATCTTGCTGAAGATGTTATTGACTATGCTGCTGAGGGTGGTCCTGCAAAGGGGTTTGAAAATGTAAAGACTGAACTGATAAAATTCACCCAGTATGCTGATAATATGAAAACCGAAGTGATTAAGGAACTGGCGGATGATGATTATGTAATGTGTTGGATGCGTTTTACTGGCACAATGAAAATTGACCAAATGGGAATGAAAAAAGGTGATACTTACAATACTACAGCTCTTGAGGTATCTAAGTTTAATGCCAATAGTAAAGCTATTGAGCACTGGACATTTGTTGAGCCTGCTGAAATGGCTAAGATGATGATGGCAACAACCTCGGAACCTGCTGAGCTTTTAATTAAAATACCCAGCGAACCAGCAAAAGACTCACTTAAGAAATAGTTTATCAGTTGTTACTGTTTTACAAAAAAAGCCGCCCCTTAATTGGGGCGGTCTTTATTTACAGTGTTTTGAAACACTATTATTTAATGTCAACCACATATACAGGATCTTGACGGCAAGTGGTAGCAGCGGTACACAAATTAGTGAGGCTAAGATTTACTGTTGACGCCTGGGCCTCTGCTATAATTTCTTCCCATGTAGGCGATGTTGTTTGAAATTTACTCAGGTATTTCTCTAATGAAGTAACAAGGTTAGATGTAAAATATCCACCAAGGTCAGTATTACCGTAAGCATACTGTCCCTTTTTTGCAGCAGTAGCAAGAATAGAACCTTTCGACTTCATAAAAAGATCATAACAATAAGATTGATCCCAGGTTAATAATGATTTTGCAGTTTGTGCAAAGTTTTTCCCCTCTGGCTTTAAAAGGCCCAGGTTGGAATTACAGCAATCTGTTATGATGAGATTAAGCCTTGCTTTTTTAGCTTTTATCCTATTAAAAACATCAGAAGCGTTTAAGGTCGCCACTTTAATATCATCAAAGCGGCTCTGTCGCAAATCAAACTGAGGATATGGTTGAGCAGGATTATCTTCATTACTATATCCGTGGCCGGAATAATAAAAAATTACAATATCGTTTGAGCCTGGCTTTAGATTATTTATGGCTGCTTCTACATTTGCTTTTCCGAACTTGCTTCCTTTTACTTCCGTATATCGGAGTGGTAATTTTAAAAAAGTAGCTACATCTTTTATTTGGCTATACAGGTTGGTAACATCTTTTACAACACTGGTTCCAATGCGGGCATCTTCTGTGTTTGCAACTACAATAAAATGTATGGCTGTAGTAGAAGCTGCAGTTGTTGAAGATGAAGGTGCAGGTACAGGATTGCCAACTGTTACTACTTTATTATCATTGGTGGTAGGCTTAAAAAGATTTGTATAAAAAGGTTCATTCTCCAAAAAATAAGATTTTACATAGGCTTTTGTTAAGTCTGATGTATTCATCAATTTTATAGAAAGAATTTTACCTTGCTCAAAACTGCCATCGGAATTCTGCGAAGTAACTCCCCAGGGAACAAAATTTTGTTCGGAAGGAAGTTTTTTAAACCATAAAACATCGGGATTATAAGCTTCGTTTGTTTTATTCTTTGTAGAGTTAACGATGTACGATGGACTTTTGCCTTTAAACTGTAAGGTTAAATGCAATTTGCCATCAATCTTAGAACGACTTTCTGCTTCCTCAAACTCCATGTTTACAATGTAAGTTTCGCTATAGGTTTTATTAAAGTATTTCACCCGCATAAACCCGGTGCCGTTTCCATACCTGACCAGCATGGCGGTATATTTTGGAAAATCGGTGTTGCCTTTAAACTCATAACTTATTTCATAAATGGTAAGAGAATACACATTCATGCTGAATAAGAGAACAAAGCAACTAATAAGAAGGTGTTTCAGTTTAAGCATATCGGAATAAGTTATTGGAATTCCATTAGGTAAATTTAAAATTATTTCCCCTAATTAACCAGCTAGAATAATTAACCACTTTTATTTCTTTCCTTCCATTTTTTTGCATTTCAATCAATTCAAGATACAGCCAGAATCTTACTGTACCCCGTTCATCCAACAAAAAATAGGTTTTATCATTAATATCCATATATCGACGAAACTTGTCGTAATTTAAATCAAACAAAACTCAAATGCCATGAAACAGAGATTTCTACTCCTTTTAGTAATGACTTCACTCATTACTATTTCTTATGCACAAGAAGCCGACAAAAAAAACACTGGTTATGCAATCACCGGGCAACAAAAAGGCCATAACGGCTGGAAAGAAGTTCGGTTAGTTGACGTAACTACTGGTGATGAAGTAAAATCAATTTTCAACAGTACCCGGGAAATTGAAGCAGTCAATGCCCGTACCGGCAAGCCTATTGTAAAGAAAGATGTAGCAGCTAAACCTGCTACAACTACTATTACTACTTCTGCTCCCGCAAGAAAAGTAGTAAATCTTGACCAGGAGTTGGATAAAGCCAATGGTGTAAGATTAACAAGGGTTGTTTATTTTGCACACCCCATTCAGTCGGACAAACCATTTGCCACCAACTCAGCAGCAATGGCGTATGATAAAAAGCATGAACGTCTTTATTATACCCCGATGAATATTAACCAGCTTCGCTATATTGATTTAAAATCATCAACACTAAAATTTTATTTCTTTGAAGATGAGGCCTTTGGGTCTGCCGGAAAAGGTGGTGTAGACAAACAAATTACCCGTATGGTAATCGCATCTGATGGCGAAGGCTATGCATTAACCAATGATGCAAAGAGTTTGATACGTTTTACAACGGGAAAAAATCCCACTATTACAGACCTTGGTTCATTAACTGATGATGCGGCCAATGGAAAATTTTCTGTACATAACCAGGCATGTTATGGCGGTGATATGATTGCAGATGCATCTAAGAATTTATATCTTATTACTGCTAATCGCCGGGTTTATCAGTTCAGTATTGAAACTAAAGTAGCAAAATATCTTGGCTCGATTAAGGGTTTGCCACAAGGTTTCGGAACAAATGGTGCAATGGTAGAAGAAGGAAGTAAAGTAATCGTTTGCAGTTCTGAATCGATAGAAGGTTATTATCGGTTTGATTTAACTACGTTAGATGCAGAAAAAGCTTCTGGTAATGGTAGTGTTTTCAATGCATCTGATCTTGCTAATGGAAACCTTGCCTTTGATAAAAAGAAAAAGGATAAAAAAGAAAAAGCTGAACAAGCCAAACCTCAACCGGTAGTTGAAGAAACGGTGGTAGCTAAACAAGAATTATCAGATGAACAATCAGACAGCAACGGCATTGCGGTTTTTCCTAATCCTGTTACAGATGGTTTAGTGAAATTGTCTTTTACAAATCAGACGGCTGGCAAGTACCAGGTTCAATTGCTTGATCTTTCAGGAAAATTAGTGAATACACAACAAGTAAATGTTATCGGTAACAAACAAATTGCAGAACTCAGGCTACCCGCATTAATAAGTGCCGGAACTTATTATATTAAAGTATTTAGTGAAACAAATAAATTTTCTAGCACTACCAAATTGGTTGTCCAATAACTCGCTTTTTAATCAGTTTCAGCCATGAAACGAAAAGGGATCTTCGAAAGGAGATCCTTTTTTTACTTGTTGTAAATTGCAAACGATTGTGTTGTAGGTAAACAACTACTTGCTATATGTGGAACTACTTAATAGCTTATATTCTTGTCATCAATCAATTATTTATTTGACCAATGACAACAAGTAACACTTAATTTACATCGTTAATCAATTTAAATTCAAATTCAATTTGAGACTTAAGCCTGTTTCCACAGGCTTTTTTCATGTCAACAATTATCGAACATTTTATAAATAAAGAAACCTTCCCTATGCGGAAGGTTTCTTTATTTAGTAGTTGGAATATCAATTACAGAAATAGGGATCTCCGCTATTACCACTACCCTGCGGATAGCAAAAATTTAATTGCCTGCTTGTTATACTTGTAATTGTTGCAACGGCTTTTCTGGATTTCTTATTTTCGGGAGCTTTACCATTTAAGCCTGATCTGGCAGGTATATTATAAAGAGTAATTGTTTCGCTACCTACCATTTTATCTTTCTTTTCCTTTTTATAATAATCAATTCTAACAGTTACTTTATTTAAAGGAACATCAGTTCCATTATAAACCGGCACATCAAAAGCAGTCATTCCATCATCCCCTTTTGGCTGATAATTAAGAGAGCCAAGTGTGATATACTTTGACCAGCTGTTCCGCATTTGCAATTGTTTAGCTGCCAAAGCTTGTGCAGCTATTTGTTGTTTCTTAACCTCATCAGCCTTTTGGTTGGCTACTAACTGCTGCTTTTTCTTTTCCTCATCAGCTTTTTGTTTTGCGAGCAATTGCTTGTCTTTTGTATTAACAGCTTGGGTAGTAGTTGTAGTAGGCTCTGTATTTGTAGTAGTAATAGTAGTAGCAGTTGTATCGGCTATATTACTACCTGAATCAGTTGTATCAATAGTATTAGCATCAGGAGTTATTGCTTGCTCTGCACTAGCAGAGTCAGTGGAACTGGTTGTCATGGATAATGTATCAACAGTATTGCTATTGCCTTTATTCTTTTCAATATCCTGGTAAATATAATAGCCTGCACCACCAAGCACTAAAAGAGATAGTACCCAGGATAGCCATGCAGTGCTTTTTACAGCGGTTGCTTTTGCTGCTACCGGAGCTATTGTTGCTGCGGTAACAGTTGTGGCTACTACAGATTCTGATACTACTGTTTCAGTTGCGGTAGAAATAGCTAAAAAACTTTTTAATTCATCTACCTGCTCAGCTGTTTTCCATTCCGATTGTAACTCGTCCCTTACTAAGGTGTTGGGAGAAAGGTTAAGTATTCTTAATTCTTCGATTGGTAATGGACCTAGCTCCAGCCCGGTAGCATCTTTGTAGTAATAGTTTGGCATTCCTGTTAGTTTAATGGTTAAGGTTTACAAATAAAGGAACGAACTAAAGAGAATAAACAGGGTTAGGAGATAGAATATAAAACTAACTTCTTTGGAGGAATAGCCCAAATAGTATTATTAATTATGTGCAGATTGATTCTTTTGCATTGAGAACCATTGATTAAGCACAGAGACACATTGAAAACCTATAAAATTTTCGCTATTGAAAGATTATCAGTAAGAAATATTTTTTATTCAAAACGTAAATTTCGTTCTAATGTTTACCACATCCACAACCAGCTGCTTCCGTTTCTGTTTCGCTGATCAAAGGAAAGAATTCAAAGTTTTTATTTTGTTCCCAATAAAATTTAGTTCTTTGTTTGTTGTAGTTTCCAATTTCATTCATTGATGCAGCATCATACAACCTTCCGTTTACCATTGTGTAACGGATGAATTCTGAATTGCGGATATTTTCTAACGGATTCTTATCCAATACAATTAAGTCAGCCAGCTTTCCCACTTCCAAAGATCCAATAAAATCATCCAGCCCTAATGATAGTGCAGGATTGATAGTTGCTGTTTTCAATGCATCATGATTGCTCATACCACCTTGTTGCATCATCCACAATTCCCAATGGGCACCAAGTCCTTGTAATTGACCATGAGCTCCTATGTTTATTTTCACACCCACATCATTTAGCTTTTTCAAACTCTTTGAAATAAGTATATGCCCATTTTCATATTCTTCTTCTGGCAGCATAGTGCGGTGTCGGGCTCTTGTGTCAATGATATTTCTTGGGGTAAATGTTAGAAGCCGTTCTTTCTCCCACACATTTGTATGCTGGTACCAGTAATACTCACCACTTACTGAACCGTATGAAACGATCAATGTAGGGGTATATGCCGTTTTTGAATTTTTCCATAATTGTACTACATCGTCATGCAGATTAAGAATGGGCAAATTATGTTCAATTGTTGTATGGCCATCCAATATCATACTCAGGTTATGATAGAAAAAAGAACCGCCTTCGGGTACTACTTCAATTCCTAATTCTCTGGCGGCTTGTAAAATCATCTGGCGTTGTTCACGGCGGGGTTGGTTATAACTTTTTACCGAGAAGGCACCAAAGGCTTTAGTGCGGCGAAGAGCACTTTTTGCATCTTCCAATGAATTAATCACCGCTTTAAAATTTCCATCAGCACCGTACAAAACTGTTCCTGTAGAAAATACTCTTGGACCGGCAATGGCTCCGGCTTTTTGCAATTCACTTTGTGCAAATACCCATTCTGTATTGGCAGAAGGATCATGCATAGTTGTTACTCCATAAGCAAGGTTAGTATAGTATGGCCAAAACTGTTGTGGAGCTAATCCTGAATTAAAATGATTGCCATGTGCATGTGCATCGATCATTCCGGGCATAATTGTTTTACCATTGCAGTTAATAACTTTTGTACCCGATGGAATGCTTACACCCTTCCCTACCGCTTTTATTTTATTGCCTTCTACCAGCACTGTTCCATTTTCAATTACTTCGTTGCCTTTCATGGTAATGATGCGGGCATTGGTAAATGCTATGAATCCTTTTGGTTTGTCGGCTGCTATAGTAAGTCCTGTTTCAATTCCTTTTTCTGGTATTTCAAATAAGGAATCTGGTTTGTTGGCAACAAACTCAAATCGTTCATCTAAGTTGATAGTGAAGTACTGACTTCCGAGTGTATAATGCAATTGTTTTCCATCCCCACTCCAATGCAGATTAAATCCTGCATCTTTTGCTACCTGTTTAACAGGGAAATCCGTAGTACCGCTTCCTACATCAATAGTTTTTCCTGTTTGTGGAAATGCAGCTATAAATGCTTTGTGCAAATCAATAAAAGCTACCCATTTTTCATCAGGAGAAATTGTGAATTGGCTACCATAGGTACTTTTTAAATGTTGCTTATCATCAGATCCATCGAGTTTGCAACTTGAAAAAGTGCTTCCTCCCTGGTAATAAATTCTGTCGCCTTTTGCATTAAACTCAGGGGATGCCCCTCGACTGGTAATAAATGTTTCTGCGTCACCATTTGCCGACATCATATAAATACCTGGCTTTGCAGTATAACCCGGTCCCATAACATTACTTCCACCTTCTTTTTGAAAAACGATTTGTTTTCCGTCTGATGAAAAAGATGGGTTACGATAGATGGCTTTTTGTATTGAGATTTTTTGTGGTGCTGCTCCTGCTTGTGTACTTAATTTATACAATGCTCCGGCACTTGCATCATTCCATGTTACATACACAATAGATTTCCCGTCATCAGAGAAAGATGGTTCATATTCAAAATCTTTTCCGTTGCTGATTCGTTGTGGGGTTCCATTCGGCAATTCTTTTTTCCATAAATAACCAACCGCATTAAATAGTAACCATTTTCCATCTGGAGAAGTAACTGCATTGCGGATAACATTCACTGTAAAATTTTCAGGATTCAATTGCTGTTTGAAACGAACGGCATCATATACTCTTTGTTTTACGTTACATGTAAAAGGAATATCGGTTGCTTTATTGAAACCACTAATATCAACTTTATTGATCTTGCCATTCGCCCAAATTATTATGCTCTTATCATCCGGACTCCAGTTAAAGCCAGTGTAAATTCCAAAAATTGTCCATGACTCCTGTTGGTCTTTCGTAAGCTTATCATATACCGGCCACTCTTCACCCGTTTCCAAATTACGGAGATACAATACAGTTTTTGTTCTTACTCTTTTTACAAAAGCCAAAGTCTTTCCATCATGCGAAAGCTGGGGACGAACGGCACCACCGGCGCCACCTGTAACTGTTTCAATGGATCCCTTTTCCCTGTCAAACCGTTTTATGACGAATATCTGGTTGTTCGGATCTTTATTGTATTGAAAGAAACCACCGGGATACATATCCTCGCTGTAATAAATATATTGACCGTCGGGTGAAAAACAAGGTTCGTTTAAATCTTGCTGGTCATTTTTTCTTGGCGTTAATTGTAAACCCGTTCCACCACTGATATGATACAACCACAATTCGCCAGCACCTAAAGAACGACTGGAAGTAAAATGTTTTCTTGCAACAATGTATTGCCCGTCAGGACTCCAGATTGCATTATTTAATAATCTAAAGCTTTCTTTGGTTACTTGCTTTGGGTTACTTCCATCCCGGTTCATTACCCATGCATTATCTCCTCCGCCTGCATCAGACGTAAATAATATTTTTTTGCCATCTGGGCTAAACCTCGGCTGTACTTCAAAAGCATGTCCGCCCCGCAACAATTTTGCATTTCCACCAGTAGAAGGAATTGAATAAATATCGCCCAACAGATCAAAAATAATTTCATTGCCCTCAGGAGAAACATCCAGATTCATCCAGGTACCTTCAGTTACCGTAAAAGCAACTTCTTTATAAGTTCCATGCGGCTCATTTACATTCCACTTGGGTTTTTCCTGTGCTGATATTGCTAAAGAAATAGAAATAGCAAATGCTGAAAGCAATCTTTTTGGTGACATACTACATGATTTATGATGAAGATAAAAAACGGTGAACAGAAATTGCTTAAAATAAGCAGGTATTTTAAGAGTGGTAAAACAGAACTCCCAAAAACATGCGACTTACAAATGTTGCAAGTTGACCAAAATTGGTATCAAGCTACGCTTGGTATGGTTATTGAAAAATAGAATCATGTCGACTTATTTACTTAATTATTAAAATCATTGTATGCCAACTAAAACAGCAACTAAAAAGAAAACTACTACTAAACCCCCTGTAAAAAAGAAAGCATCAACAAAAACAATTGCGAAAAAGCCAGCTACTAAAAAGAAAGCTTTAGTAAAAGATACAGGCACTCAAAAGAAAAGTAAGCCCGCAAAAAAGAAAGCAATAAGTAATACTCTCAAACCAACAGGCCTTGCAACAGAAACAATTACTCATAAAAAATCAACTCTCAAAGAAGTTGCAGTAATTGAAAAGGCAAATGCAAAAACAAAAAAACTTCTCAATAAATTAGTAGAAGAGCCAACGGAAAGTAGCCTTCCTCCTGTTGAAGAAAAAAGTCCTGTGATAAATAATCCTGCTATTGTTGCTCCCGGAAGTGAAAAATCAATACAACGGGCTGCTGTTCGCAGTTACGTTAAAAAACAAATCCGTTTATCAAGCAAAAAAAGGGGAACGAAACCTGCAGGCAAAAAGCCATTGTGGTAACGAAAAATGCAGTAAGAGTAGAATATATTACACAAAATGGGATTTATTAAATGCCAAACCCATTTTGTTTATAGGAGTGATATACAAATTTGAATCTGACCACTTCAATCTTGTGATAACTCAGCTTGTTAATGCTATCTGACCAAATTGTAATTGATTGAGAAGTTTTATCTTCATCCTGATGCATAATAATTTCTTTTCCTTACAAAGACTACTTTGGATAGACGGTATCGCTGCACTATGTTCAGGATTGATGGTATTTCTTTTCCGTTCATCACTGTCAGTTTTTTTTAATCTACCACAGTCACTTCTAAAAACAATGGCTTTTATCAGTGTTGGCTATGCTGCTTATTCATTGCACCTGGCGCTACGAAAAGTAAAGCCATTGTCATTGCTTAAAATATTAGTGCTGGCCAATAGTGTTTGGGCTATTGTATGCTTAAGTCTTATGTGTTATCATTTTAACATGACGAATCTTTTGGGTAAGGTCTATTTTTTATTAGAAGCCTTGTTTGTTGCAGGGTTAGCTTTGTTAGAATGGAAACAAATTAGATTATTGAGATGGCATATATCTAACTAAACCTCATTTTTTAATTCCAATTTTTAATCAAAAAATTATTTCATCCTATTTTAAGCGGAATAAAAACAAAATAACAGGGTAAACATATATCTTACCGTTTTAACCAAAATCAAACACATGTGTTTTTCTGCAACAGCAAGTTTTGGTGCTAGTGCTGTTTTAGGTGCTGTTGGATTAATTGCTGTGGCGAAAGCAAAAACAAAACCACAGCGAACTTTTGCCTCCATCCCGATGCTTTTTGCTGTTCAGCAATTAACAGAGGGATTACTATGGCTGTCATTGAAAAATGCAGACCTGGCAGGCTGGCAATCTTTATTCACCTATATATTTCTGGTATTTGCGATGGCAGTCTGGCCATTCTGGATTCCTTTTACCATTTGGCTGCTGGAGAAAAATAAAGAACGAAAAGAAAAAATTAAAAAATTTGTATGGATCGGGGCAGGCGTAGCAATTGGTGTTAGTGTGATACTTTTTGCTTATCCGGTACAGGTGGTTACCCCGTTTTGTTTTAATTGTCCCGGTTCACCTTCGCTTACTCCCCGTGACCATCTTCATTATGAATTTGCTATTCCTGCAATAGTAAAAAGTATGATAGTTGGATTTAGTTTGCTATATATAGCAGCTACGATTCTTACACCATTTCTTTCATCCATTAAAAAAATGAAATGGTTAGGTGTTGTCTTTCTTGCCTCGTATCTTTTTGCTATTAGTTTCTATCGGGGCTTTGTTATTTCTGTATGGTGCTTCTTTGCAGCATTACTCAGTTTTGTTGTTCTATGGATAATTATTGATTTGAGAAAGCTGGAAAATAAGTAAGCCTGGAAATACAAATGCCACAAAGAGATTTTTTGTGGCATTTTATCAAATATTTGTTTGTTGTTCTATTCTAATTCTACATTACTATTTTTATTAATCTTATTCACTTTGATGATTTTAACCAGGCTTAAGAATCGGATAATCGGATAAGTAGGATCAAACTCATACCAACGTTTACCAAAGTTGATAGCGGAAGGTGTTTTATGATGATTATTATGATAAGCCTCCCCCATTAAAAATAAATCCATTGGATATAAATTTTTGGAAGTATTGTTTAGTTTGAAATTTACGGTACCATATTTATGTGCAAACCAGTTGATAACTGCACCATGTAATGGTAGCATTACAATATGAATAGGAATCAACAAGTACCACCACGCAGATGGGGCAAACATTACATAGAACGTAATATAGAAAGCGATCCAGGCAACTCTCGATATCCAATTATGCGCAATTCGATCTAACGCAGGCCAATCGGGAAGATTCTTTAAAAACCGTTCTTCGATTTCTATCTTGTTATTAAACACTCCGGAAGTAAAGTTGCGGCTGCGCCACATCATTATCCAGAGATTGTCATCATACTTGGGAGAATGCGGATCCTTTTCTGTATCCGTATATGCATGGTGCATCCGGTGCATAATAGCATACACCCTTGGACTTACATAAGATGATCCCTGACCGATGTAAGCAAGCAGATAAAAGAAGCGTTCCCAAAATTTATTCATGCTGAAAGCAGCATGAGATGCGTAACGATGCTGGAGAAAAGTTTGTGAAAAAATTGCGAGGTACCAATGGCACACAAAAAACAAAAGTATTATAAGCATTAAAAGAACCGGGGAGTGATAAACATAACGATGTTAGTCTTGAAGGTAGTCTTTGTCGATTGATAAAAACTCTTTTGTGGAAACTTTCTTTGTTAAATAACTCATTTTGCCAAATTCATTCGTCAATTGTAGATTTATGCTAAATAATTTCTAATGATATATCGTTTTATTTTTTCACTTACGTTGTTGATTGCAACATGTGCAAATGCAACAGTTACAGATTCAACTATTAATTATAACCTGCCGGATAGTGTAAAAGCTGTTCAATTTATGGCAGAAATAAAAATTACCAACTTAAATAATCCAAAGCGTTTCAGAGCTGGTATTAGTACCAATCTAGGATCTGTTTACTTATATGCACATAAAAACAAAAAAGGCGTTTCTTTTCAAATGCATGAGTTAAGCAGAATAGTTGCAACGGGGCAAGGTGTTAAAGGTCTTAGCTATGGTCAGTTTAATTTCGACTATCAATGGCAAACTGATAAAACGTATAAACTAATGGTGGCAATGGCATCAGATAGTGCGGATAATATTTGCATTTACGCTGCTTATATTTTTCTACCCGATGAAAATAAATGGAAGCTAATTGGTAGCCGGCGG
>LNFJ01000019.1 GCA_001464625.1 Bacteroidia bacterium Ga0077558
GCATTTATCCCCTCACGGCACAATGATTGACTAATATTTGCGAATCCATTAAAATTTAAAGACATGGGAAAAATAATAGGAATTGACTTAGGTACCACCAATAGTTGCGTTTCTGTAATGGAAGGCAACGAACCAGTGGTAATTGCCAACGATGAGGGACGCCGTACAACCCCGTCAGTAGTGGCTTTTTTAAAGAATGGCGAACGTAAAGTGGGTGATCCGGCTAAACGCCAGGCTATTACCAACCCCCAAAACACTATTACTTCGGTAAAGCGTTTTATGGGTCGCCAGTTTGATGAAGTAACGGAAGAGATCAGCCATTGGAGCTATAAAGTGGCAAAAGGTGACAATAATACCGTTCGTATTGACATAGATGGCAGACTCTATACGCCACAGGAAATTTCAGCTATGGTGTTGCAGAAAATGAAGAAAACCGCTGAAGATTACCTTGGCCATGAGGTGACAGATGCGGTAATTACCGTGCCTGCTTACTTCAACGATGCACAACGTCAGGCCACCAAAGAAGCTGGTGAAATTGCCGGACTAAATGTTCGTCGTATCGTAAACGAACCTACTGCCGCAGCATTGGCTTATGGTTTAGATAAAGCAAAACAAGACCAGAAGATCGCTGTATTTGACCTTGGTGGTGGTACGTTCGATATTTCTGTACTGGAATTAGGCGATGGTGTATTTGAAGTAAAATCAACCAACGGTGATACTCACCTCGGTGGTGATGATTTTGATAAAGTGATAATGGATTGGTTGGCCGATGAATTTAAAAAAGACGAAGCAATTGACCTGCGCAAAGACCCGATGGCTTTACAGCGTTTAAAAGAAGCGTCTGAAAAAGCAAAAGTGGAATTGTCCTCTTCATCTGAAACAGAAATTAATCTGCCGTACGTAACAGCAGTTGACGGTGTGCCGAAGCACTTAGTAAAGAAATTAAGCCGTGCAAAATTTGAATCCTTAGCGGATGATCTGTTTGCCCGTTGCTTAAAGCCTTGCGAAGCTGCATTAAAAGATGCTGGATTATCTACTTCACAAATTGATGAAGTGATATTGGTAGGGGGTAGTACCCGTATTCCAAAAGTGCAGGAAATAGTAGAAAAATTCTTTGGTAAAAAAGCCAACCGCAGTGTAAACCCTGATGAAGTGGTAGCTGTAGGTGCTGCAATACAAGGTGCGGTAATGACCGGTGAAATTAAAGATGTGTTGTTGCTCGATGTAACGCCGCTTTCTCTCGGTATTGAAACAATGGGTGGTGTAATGACTCCGTTGATACCAAGTAACACAACCATACCAACTAAAAAATCTGAAGTGTTCTCTACTGCCAGCGATAACCAGCCCGGTGTACAGATACATGTACTGCAAGGCGAACGCAGCATGAGTAAGGACAATAAGAGCCTGGGCATGTTCAACCTGGATAATATTCCACCGGCACCAAGAGGTGTACCGCAGATCGAAGTAATATTTGATATTGATGCAAACGGTATCCTTCATGTAACAGCAAAAGACAAAGGCACAGGTAAAGAACAAAAGATACATATTGAAGCAGGCAGCGGCTTAAGCAAAGAAGAAGTAGAAAAAATGAAGGCTGAAGCAAAAGCCAATGAAGCAACAGATAAAGCAGAAAGAGAAAAAGTAGAGAAGCTGAACCAGGCAGATAGCCTTGTATTCCAGACAGAGAAACAATTAAAAGAATACGGCGATAAAATACCTGCAGAAAAGAAAACAGCCATTGAAGTAGCAGCGGAAAAATTAAAAGAAGCACATAAGCTACAGGACATAGCTGCAATTGATTTAGCAATGACTGAATTGAATGCCGCATGGACAGCCGCCAGCGAAGACATGTATAAGAATACCGAAGGTGGTGCACAACAACCCGGTGCTGATGCAGGCCCACAAACTGCCGATGCTACAGCCGGTGCGGATAATGTGACGGATGTGCCGTATGAGGAGGTGAAATAAAAAAAACTTTTAAGCCTTTGATAATTACAAAGGCTTAATTTTTTTATAAAGTATTCAGAGTGATTATGAGATTTTCAGCATTTTTATTTTTTAGCCTCATTAGTTATTACAGTTCAGCACAAAAAGATACTGATACATTAAAAAAGTATACCTACTTAATTGTTCACTATAAGATTAAAGAGTCGATAGATTTTGATAAAAGTATTAACTCTAATTCAAATGGTTTTGATATTGGAGAATTTAAAAAAAGAGATTCTTTAAGATTAAATCTTGAAAACATAGAAACGAATAACTCATTTAGTTTTGACTTAACCAAACTGAAAATCAAGTATGATACTATTGTGAATGGGTTGTCATCTGGTTTCTTTATTCGTAAAAAGAAAAGGCTTTTTTTTGTTGGTAGTTACCATTCCTTTATGGGAGTTGATACTTATAATAAGCAATTGTTACCGTCTGAGAATCGTTCGGATGTTTTAGGCATTGAATACTATGACGATTCTTTTAAAAAGTATAAATATTATCTTTTAAATGTTTCACTTTTGAATGAGAATGAAAATGTTGTTTCACTCAATGAGTATCCTGATGTTTACATTTATGAAATAAAAAATGATTTGCCTTCTAATATGGAAATCTTTTCAGTAGAAAACTTAGTTAAGAAGAGTACTAGGAAGACTAATCCTGAGTATTCAATATTATATGGATATTATTATGAGAAAACATTTAATTCTTGGTTTAATGCATCAACACAAGATATGCGGCCATTCTTATACACTGGAACCGTTGCCGAAGATGAGCTTTGCAAAAATTTTCTACCTAATATTGATTCACTAAATCTGAGACTAAAAACTTTTAATAAATGGGGTGCGTCTGGGGCTCCAGTTTTTTTTAAATATAAAAAAGGAGAAAAAGAGTGGATTGAGTTTGCAGGAATTCAATGTGCAGGAAATTATAAATTAGACTGTTCTATTGTAGTAAAGAAAAATATTTTCATTGACTTGTTGAATAATATTTTAGAATCGGATAATCCTATTTTATACCAATCTAATCGAAACTTCTCGGCCAAGAAGTGATGCCCCCAGTTGTCCTGAGTCTTCCAGTCAATAAACAAAATAAAAATTTTAGGGTTGTTGTACTTAGTCTGCGACTAAGCATCGGCTTTGCAAAAGCCGTCATTAAAGCAACCCACCCTTGTTGTCTGTAGTGTTAAATAAATAAAAAAAGATGAAGGTTGTGATATAAAGCTGTTTACACTTTTACCGCATGAGCAAGTATACAGGAAACAGTACCATTATAGGCATATCTTTGTTTACTTATGGGAAACAAGATGGGAAGAAATTTCCTGCAACCATAAATATAATTTACTAACCTAAAATTTAATTGTATGCCAAAAAAGAACGCTGAACCCAGGAAGAATAAGCCTACAAAAAAGAAAAGCTCAGCACAAAAGAAAGCGAATCCAAAGAAAAAATTACGCTAAGATTTAAACGCAAAGAACCCGGTTAACAGCCGGGTTCCTTTTTTTTGCCCTCGTTGGTGTTATACAAAAAGAAGTACACCGCTATTGTGTCTTGTGTGCAGGCAAGTGACCAACAGCAAGAAAGTCCTATTTTTAGTACATATACTTCACTTGTCTATCTTTCATTTTATGCACAAAAAATTTTTGGTAACAGGAATTCTTACACCACTTTTTTTCTGGGTTATTGTTTTTTCGGGAGGAGTGATAAATGTTCATTATAACCATTTACATAATACTATTAGTGAGCTGGGAATGAAAGGTGCCCCGGCTGAAAAGTTTATGTTGATTGCATTATTACTATTGACCGTACTCTCGTTGGTATTTTCTCTTCTATTTTTTAAATGCTGTAAATATTTTAAGATATCAGTAGTGCCGGCTTTATTATCATTTTGTATGCCACTGAGTATTCTTTGGGCAGCTATATTTCCAATGGGTAATTATTTGCATGACAAGCAAGGGCCTTTGCCTCTTCTTCTTTTAGTAGGAATGATATCAGCATTCTTTTTTTGGCCTAAAAAAGAGTTTTATAAAGAACGTTTATGGAGTGTAATAGTCACTTTAGCACTTCTTCTTATTTTTTTACGGTTTGTAAAACCATTTGGAAACGAGTACGAAGGACTGGTGCAACGGTTTTATTATCTTGGTTGGACAATATGGTGCATTAGTATTGGAATTTTATTTAGCAAGAGGCTAAAAGAAAAAAAATAATATAGCGGGGCAAGCTGTAAATGTGCAGGCGGGTGACATCTGATAGCTATGGGGGTGGCAGTTATGAATCAGTTATTTACCAGATTTATATTTGTTGAAGTCTATCACCATCAATTGCTTTCCTATAAACCAATCTTTATACTTGCTATTTTCTTTATCATAGTCTGGCCATTCGCCAAGCAGCTTCCTTAGGCGTTTGTTTGAGGAAAAAAAATCTCGTTGGCCAGTGCTGGTTTCTTCCAGTATAAAAATATGGCTATTGGGATAGCCTGGGTCAGCCTCTTCAAAAAACCAAAGATTATAAAAGCCTCCCGTAACCAGTTGCCGAAGAAACAACGGTCGCATTATTGGAGGGTTTTTAAAAAAACTACCAAACCTAAGATTAATGGAATCTGAAAAATACCTTTCAGGATTATTTTGTTCTATCGAGTTAAAAAAAAAGCCACGAATATGCTGTGGATACAGGAATCTGACAGAATCCGTTGGAAAAATGGCTACAACGCAATCAAAAAAATAAGCGTCTCCTCTTTTCTTTTTCAAACCGGCATCCCTGGGACTTGATGCAATGTTGCAGAGAACGGTATCTCCTTTTAGTGTAATTACGCCGCCATTCTGCTGCTGACCGAACAAACTGAAGATGGGCAAAATCCCCAAAAGCAATATGGATATTGACCTATAGAGACAATTAAATTTCATGCAACGAAGATAAAATTTTTTCAATGTTGCTGATGTTCTTTCCGCCATGGCAGGCGTTCAGTAAAAAAACACACTTAGTTCCCCGCCGAGTCTCCAATTATAAACTTTCTAAAGCAAAGTCTCGGCCAGCAGTACTTACATAGTATAAAGAGTTTATTGGCCGGACTCGCCGTTAATGAGTAAGACGACGTATTCTTTTTTTTTAGCTAATACTTCTTAATAAAGTTTAGTTAGCAGTTTTATAATAATTAACTGTAATTTTTTTAAGGATAAATTCTGCATAATGATAGCAGCCGTTTATACCTCTTTTAGTCCCCAATGGATAACCAAATCCAACCTTCACTTCAAATACAGTTCCTGGTGTAACATAACCCTCTATTGTAAAAGAAGATGCACCGTTCGCATGAAATTCACCAAATTCAGCATCAATAGTATCCAATGGATATAAAGTGGCTATTTTTTTCCACCTGTCAGAGTTTGAACCCTGCTCCACGAGGGGCCCATCGGGCAATTCATTATACGACGAACTATTTATTTTATTATCAGCTCTAACCACCAGATCGAGTGCGGTTATACCGCTGTAGGTATCCCAGCCGGTGTACAGATACGAATATTCAAACTTTACTTCAACTGCTATTATTTCTGGATTAGAAGGAACAGTAAATTTCTGGAGATAGCCTTGCTGGCAGAAGCCTAATTTACAACCATTCGAATTGGGACTTGTTGCGCAATAGGAGATTGAATTTGACACCAGGGAAATTTTGCCAGCCGTAAAAAGGGAAGCGGAAGAATCAGGATACCCGCCATCATTACTATGCCCGGCCGTCCTATGCCATGAATCTTCAAAAGGGGCTGTTACTATTTTAGTCATGTTTTGGCCTGTATTCTTAAATTTATTCAGAAGAAAACTGTTATTTCTGAATATATAAATTGGCTTTGTCAAACTTTTGGTGGTCATAGGTCCCGGAAATTTAACACCTGTTTTTGTATAAAGACTTCGCAGCAGGGTACTGTTCTTTTGAAATAAGCTTTTAACAGCCGCTGCATTGGTATTTTTTGAGGTTGCACTTTTGCTTAAAGCATCAATATCTGTAAGCAGTTTAACATAGGCAGGAGATTTTTTTGCTTCAGTAGCAAACTTTTCAAATACATGCGGATCGCCCCAAAGCTTCGTCTTTTGAGCAGATGCGTTGGTAGCTGCAAAAAGCAGTGTTATTACCAGTATTCTTTTCATAGATTTAAAGTTTGTATGAAAGATACAAAAAAATATCGCCTGAATTGATTGGGAACTGTAATCTCAATACTTCACTAAGTTTGCCTAAACATAATAAATGAAAAGCCTGTCTTCTTTAATAACCGAATTAGAAAATAAACTCCCCTTCATAGAGCAAAAGAATGAAGCCGTATCAAAAGTAACAGTTGGCTGGCATCTTGAACATACTTTGCTCGCCTTTATAAAAATGATAACGGCTGTGGAGCATTCAAACCCTTCTGATTATAAAAAAGAATTCAATCTGAAACGTACTATCGTCTTAACGCTTGGAAAAATTCCACGAGGCAGAGCCAAAGTACCTGACTCTGTAAAGCCTGGCGATGAGATAAATATAGCTAACATCAAAGGCTTGTTAGATAAATCTAAACGAAAGGCCGAGCTGTTTGAAACATTCAGTCACGACAAATTTTTTAAGCACCCGGTTTTCGGCGATGTAAAACTTAAGCAGTCCCGCAAGATAATTGCTATTCATACAGAACATCATATCAGGATTATCAACGACATTATAAAGAGTTGATTTTGCACCATTAGTATTCAATATTGCAACTCTTTTGCTTAGTGTGTATCCGCTCCACCAACAAAAATGATCGAAATTTTTCATTCCATCTGGTTCTTGAATCATAACTCCTGCTCTCACAACCTCCCAATCCCACAGCAATATTCTATCGCTTTGGGTGATAAATACACAGTATTATGTCTTAACAAAATCAAGTACGTTTGTAATCTACCTAATACGTCAGGCTATGAGAAAAATAGTATTGCTTATAGTAAGTATATCACTTAGACTAATAAGTACTGATATAACTGCACAAGAATGTGGCACCCGCCAGTTAGATCCCAAAATTGCAGGCTTCTTAAAAATGATCAACTACAAAGATCTCAGTTTGGAAGAGCTTCGCAATTTACCTATTGAACAATTGAAATATGCAGGCCCACCTGCAATACCATATCCAAAAGAAGATATGGTACGAATAAAAATTACCAAAGACAGTATTCCGGTTTTAGTATTTAATCCTTTGCACAAGGGCAGTTTGCCCATCATCATCAATTATCATGGAGGAGGTTTTATAGCACCACTAATTCCATCGCTGGAACATTCTTTGTGGCTGGACGCACAAACGTATGGCGCCATTGTGTTTGCAGTAGATTACAGAGTAGCACCCGAACATAAATTTCCTGCGGCAGTTGATGATAGCTATAATGCTTTTAAATGGATCGCAGAATATGGTGATGAGTTAGGGGGAGATACAAGCCGTATTACAATCATGGGCAATAGTGCCGGTGCCAACCTGGTAGCAGTGATAGCACAAAAAGCAAAAAAAGAAAACCTGTCACACAAAATAAAACTGCAGGTAATGAACGGACTTCCAGCAGATCTTAGCCCGCAGCGTATGGAAACATCTGTTTCATATCAGCTAAATGCAATGGGATATTTTCAAACAAAAGCTGCCTGTTATTTCGCTGTAGAAAAATATGCACCCGGCCAGTATAACAACCCGGAAGTTTCGCCAATTCTAACCAAAGATGTAAAAGGCTTGCCACCGGCAGTAATTATAAATGCAGAATTTGATCCACTCAGGGATGATGGAATTTTATATGCCAATAAACTTCGGCAGGCAGGAGTAAAGGTTTGGGAGAAATGTTTTTCAGGTCAGATTCACTGCTTAATAGGTTTACTACCCGTTGATGTGGAGCAAAAGCAATATGAATCGTTTATAAAAATGGCTATGAAAGAAGTTTTTTCTCGCTAAATATCTTTTACCACTCTCTGTTATAAATTATATCGTATCCAATGGCATATTCTAGTTATTTAATAGCAAAAGAAAGAATATATACAAGCTATAAATCAATTTGAAATATCAACTAGTTGGCGGATGCTCTATAAAAATCTTGTTAAGAATCCGCAGCATTAAATTGTTATTTCTCTATTACATTAAAACTTACAGCACCTATTTCTTTATCCTTTTTATTGTATATCCTCACAATCACCCGTCCGGGTTTGGTTACTTTTACTACAAACTGGCCATCACCTTTAGCAACAACAGTTCCATGAGAGATGGTTAATCGCAGGTCGTCGGGTTTTACTTTATCTACCACAACACTTAAAGGATTTTCAATTGTTGTAAATAAAGTATAAGGAGTATTTGTTGTAACAGTAACACCTTCATGTTCTACCTGGAATGTTACAGGTTGTTTACGAAATGCTTTTACAGGTCTTCCGTTTTGCATGGCAGATGTCCATTCCCCGGAAAGTTTTAGTATTCGTATCACTTCTTGTTCCATGCCATAACCAAGTTTTGTTAACGGCTTAAATTCAGAAAGCTTTCCGTCTTTAGCAACCACAAATTGTACAATCACTGTATAGACTCCAATTGGGGCGCCATTTTCAGTTGCCACACTGCCATTCGCATTATTCATCATAAATTGACGCCATGCATCCACACCGCCGGGATAAGACGCCTCAACCTCTACTTTTTCAAAAATCTTCCCATCTAGATTAATGGTGTCGGATCCCTCTTGCGAAAAACCAGGGGAGGATATGAGTATTGTAAAAAATAAAAACAAAAGGATAGATGATTTCATAAGTCCGTTTTCAGCAAGATATTCATTTTTTAAATCCAGCACTTATCCTGCTCCAATGGCATGATAAGCTGCTTGTCTGACAGCAATGAAGCCCCTTATTTCACTAATTGACAGACCCGGAACGATGGTTTTTACCCGGCACGGTTATTCGTCAGTTTTCTTGCTTGCACCAATAAGTCATAGCTTTATATTACTCATAAAAAAAACTAACATGGAAATTGAAGTATTTACCCTCGCTGATTTTGCACAAGATAATAACTCAAAACTTACTATCGTAGGCACTTTTGATGCAATACAGGCAAGACAATTTCCGGTGGCTCATCCGGCCTGTTCCATTGCCTGTCGTTTACGATTTGGTGCGAAAGAAGCAGGTGAACATGATTTCAGATTGCGTTTAATAGATGCAGAAGGTAAAGAGCTTATTCAGCCAGTAGAAGGAAACATTAGCATTGGAACTCCACCAAATGGCCAGTTTTCATCCGTTAATATTGTTATCAACTTTAATCAACTAAAGTTTGAAAAACCTGGCCGTTATTCTTTTGAATTATATATAGATGGTGATTGGACATCAGGCTTGCCTTTATTTTTAAATCAAGTCATTTAAGCAATAATTCGATTTACACTAAAAAAGGTCAATTACTACATTATATTTTTAATTGTAATTTTTCTCCTATTTACTCTTGGGTGAGAGGCAAAATACTCGTACATTTGCATCTCAAATCTGAACATATCAGCATGCATGCTGCGGATGACTGAATTCAACACTTCTTCTAACGATTCTTAGTGTTTTTCTCCCGGTTTTTTGTTCGGAAAAATATAGTGTCATTAATTAAACCCATAATATCATGAAAATTGATTTGACGCCATCTATTGTCCAGATGGAACCAGAAGTTTTAAATAACCTGGTTAGAGAAGTAAAGGAAACATTGGCAACGGACATTGAAATGCCAAAAGCAAAGCAACAACTGTTTACTTATGCGCAGCTGTGGAATATTCGTAGAAATTCGAGTACTGCACGGGGTCGCTATAGCAGATAAACTTACATAGTTATCCGTTTCCAATTAACTGCAACGCCAATCCATCCCTTGTGGGTGATTGGCGTTGCTTTTTTAAGCCTGCTAACACAGCAAAAAAGTGCCTGGCAAATTTTTTGCCCCGCAATTTCTCCAATCCTATACTTTTGTGCCGTAAATAATTTTCTGCCAAACCCATTAACCCAGGAATGA
>LNFJ01000020.1 GCA_001464625.1 Bacteroidia bacterium Ga0077558
GCCATGGCTACTTTTTTGGCAGGAGTAATTCTATCTTCTCCATACAAGATCATGGAGTGAGAAATATCGATCATCAGCACCGTAGATGTTTGTGCTTTAAAATCTGTTTCCCTAATACTTAGATCATCTTCCTGCATCCGGAAGCTATCTATACCATGATTGATTTGTGCATTGCGGATGCTCTCCGTAAAATCAATCTGCTCCAGCATATCCCCAAACTGAAACTGTCTCGTTTCCGGATTTATTTCATCACCTTGTCCCGGTTTGAATGTTTTATGATCACCTTGTTTTGTTTTTTTAAGCTTGCCGAATATTTCTTCCAGGCTGCTTCTTCGTATGCCTTGTTCTGTTTTTGGTGTTATTCTTATCTCGCCTTGCTCATTATTATCTGTCAGGTATCCTTTTTCTTTTAGTTCATCAATAAAATCACCCATGCCATATTCGTCATCGGTTAATTTGTATTGTTTGTCTAATTCATTCATCCATTGCATGGCTTCTCCCACATCACCACTTGTATAAGTTAGTAATTGCATAAAGAGGTCTAGCAGTTGCTGAAACTTGCTTTTACCATCGCTGTCCGCATCAAATTTTGTAAAATGGAAACCTTTCATCAGATATACAATTTACAACAAATACCTTGCCTTCGTTTCATCTTAACAACAACTTAATGGCAAAGAAGTTTATAAAAAAACCTCCTGTTTAAGCAGGAGGTTTTTGGGAAATTATCAAGCGTTTAAAATTATCGTTGCGAATCTGCTTTTGATCCCGAATCTTTCGGTGCGGTATTAATAATACTAGGGTTATTACCTTCTACATTTGTTTTAGGTTGTACCTGTGGCGCATATTGTTTCTCAATAGCATCCAATACCATCAGCAGCGCTTCATTAATCGGATCTTCTGAACGTTCAAAAGCTCCATACAATTCGGGTCTGCTGGTTTTGAGATAGGTATAATATGCTTTTTGTTGTTCGAGATCTTTGCGAAGGGCTAACCTAACTTTTTCTGCTAAATCAGCTATACCAGCTTTATAACAAGCTTCCAGGTAAATGAGCCCGGTTTGGTTATGGCTATTGTAACGGCCTGTCATTGCATAAGGGAAATTCTCTGCCAATATTCCTTGTTCCACTTTGTCCAACAGCTTCTTTGCATCTTCCTTGCGGCCTATATCTGCAAGATTACCGGCAGCTTCGCCATACAATGCACGGATGTTTAGTAAGTGACGACGGTTTTCTTCGTCATAATACATTCCTTTTTTATCCGCACCGGCAAACCTGTATTTGGTCATCAGGTTATTGAACATGGTATCCGTATTGTTATCTCTTATCTGCGATCCGCCCAATCCAACCTGGCGGAAACGGGTATCAACTACCCAGTTTTGTTGCGGATATTTATTTTCAACTGGTATTAAGCGATAAGATAAACCATCCTTACGCAGGTATTGGCCAAATCCTAATTCACCCATTGGTGAGGTAAAATAAATTGGACGTTTCCATGCATTCGATGCGATGATATTTAATATCATGAAATCACTTCTTACAAGCCCGCCATCTAATTTACTTTTCGGAATTTCAAATCGTAGCTCAGAAAGCACACTATCAGTAGCATTTACCGTTCCGTTTTTACGTACCAGGTTTATATCCACCGGCACTCTGAATTTTGAAACCGGGAAACTACCAAAACCTACATCTCTTTTTGTATCAGGATCAATATTTGGTTTGCCTAGTACATTTTTCATTACATCATACAGATCATAGTATTCATTCGGATCGCCTTGTGCTCTGTAGCGTAAAAACTCCCTGTTATGTCCTTCAATTTGTTCTGGCGACCAAAGCACATCGATAGAATCAGCATCATTTACTTTTGTTCTAAGCTGGTTGATATACCAATCAATTCCCAATAAGCTGTTATTGATTACCCGGATATCCGGACGAACACCTTCCACTTCCTGGGCATACCATAATGGGTAAGTATCATTATCACCAAAAGTAAAGATGATGGCATTGGGCGCACAACTTTCCAGATAATCTCTTGCTAAATCCGGTGCAGTTGTTTTTCCGCTACGGTCATGATCATCCCACTCCTGCTGTGCCATTAATAATGGAACTACTAAACAAATAATAGTGGTAGAGAGGTTGAGTATTCTTTCATTTTTTCCGTCAGACGATACGGCCCTGACAAGTAAAGTAATGACTGCAACAACGGCGGCATAAATAACAGTAATAAAAATAGCACTCATGAGGTTGTCACCGGGTCCATTGCTGGCACCACTCATTAATGCAATAAAGAATGTTAGAACACTTCCAAACAAAATGGTGTTTTGGAATGTGATTTTATCTGCTTTTTCACGAGCCATTTTTACAAAAGCTACTACTGCAAGACCAATCCAAATAGCAAATGCATAGAAAGAACCTACATAAGCATAGTCCCTTTCACGGGGTTGGTTACCCGGCTGGTTTAGATAAAGAACAACGGCAATACCTGTCATAAAGAACAACAGGAAGTTGACTACCCAGTCTTTTTTATTTCTGATAAATTGATATACACAACCTATTATACCAAGTATAAATGGTAATAAGTAAAGTTTGTTGTGTGCCTGGTTTTCTTTTAAGGAATCTGGTAATTTGTCCTGGTCGCCAAGGCGTTTATTGTCAATAAAAGAAAAACCAGTTATCCAGTTTCCATCTCTTGTATTACCCAAACCTTGCACATCATTTTGCTTACCTGCAAAATTCCACATAAAATATCGCCAGTACATATGGCCTAATTGGTAAGTAAAGAACCAATTTAAATTATCGCCAAAGGTCGGCGGAGTATATCTCTCCCTTCCGGTAACAGGGCTTGGTTCCTTCCCTAAGTTCAGCCAGTCAGCATAAAAATCTGCATGATACTGGTCGTTACTGGAGTCCCAAACACGGGGGAATAATTGTATATCGTCACTTTCGTATAATGGTTCTCTTGCTTTTCCGATAGGGATGTATTTATCTTTTCCCTTTACATATTTCATATCGCCATCTTCAAACTCAACATTTCCATCACTACCGTATTTATAATCAGCAGAAAAATGCGGACCGGTTAGCAATGGTTGTGTTCCATACTGCTCACGGCTCAGGTAGTAAACAAGGTTGATGGGATTGTCAACATTGTTCATATCAATAGCCGGGTTGGCATTAGCTCTTATCAACGCAGTGAAATACACGAAATATCCCAGCATGATAAATACATAGCACCAGAGAGAAAGCTTTACAATTTTTAATGCCGATGCTTTTAAGAAATAGCCAATAGCACCCGCAGCTGCCAATACTAATAAAAGCTTTCCTATATTAACACCAGATCCTGGTTGAATAATAAATGGAAGGGCTGATAAAAACAGAAATAATGCAAACCATATTATCAGGGTGACCTGCGAAACTTTATTTTCTTTGAAACGTAAAGCCCATATTGTTAATGCTGCCAATGCGATAAAGTAAATAGCAAAGCCAGAGAAAAAAGGTAGCCCCATTGTGTTTACAAAGAATACATCAAACTGTCCGGCAGCCTTCATCGAATATTGAATAACACCTACCTGAACAATGCCTGTAATAAGACAGGTTATCAGGAATGCAATAATTGCTCCTTTAGTAGTAACATTATAACGACGGTAATAATAAATCATTCCCACAGCAGGAATACACAATAGGTTCAATAAGTGAACACCAATTGAAAGACCCATCATAAAGAAGAACAAAACGATCCAACGATCGCTTCTTGCTTTTGCAAATTGATCATTGCCTGCTTTTTCATCTGCATGTTCCCATTTCAACATGATCCAGAATACCAATGCTGTAAAGAAAGATGATAATGCATATACCTCACCTTCCACTGCACTGTACCAAAAAGAATCACTAAATGTATAAGCTAATGCACCAACTGCTCCGGCAGCCATGGTGGTAAAAGCTTGTGATGCGTTTAATTCTTCGCCTACACCTACAAACATTTTACGGGCAAAGTGAGTTACACTCCAGAAAAGGAATAAAATAGTAGCGGCACTGGCCAATGCACTCATAAAGTTCACTGCACTGGCGGCAGTGTTTCCATTATCGCCAAACAAGATGATAAAGAAACGACCGAGTAATACAAACAACGGTGCACCAGGAGGGTGGGGCAACTGAACACCTTTAGCACTGGCGATAAATTCGCCGGTATCCCATAAGCTGCCTCTGGCTTCACGGGTTACGAAATAAACGATGAGGGCAATGAAAAAAACGGCCCAACCTGTGATGTTATTGACTTTTCTGAAGTTCATAAACTAAACTATTGGTTTTAATTCCTTTGCAATCTTGTTTGTACCGGTAAAGAAGTGTCATTTACCCAAGAATTGAAGGAAAGCAAAAATAGGGTTTCAGAGGTAGATTTCAGTTTCTGCTATCTATATTTAGGAATTTATTCGTAGAGGCAGAAGGAGGGGAGTATTTACTCGAAATATACTTTTACTGTTTGGTAAGAAAGTTGCCCCTGGCGAAGCTTTTCGGAGAACCCCTTTAAGCCAAAAAGCCCAGCAGCGTTTCCTTTATTGATGGCAATTTCGAGATAGCCGGCACTATTGAACAAGGCCAATTTCTCACCTTCGGTTACGTCTGCATAACTTTCGCTGATGCGGTCGATCATTTCATCCCGTTTAAAAACAATGCGGAAGCTGCGGCCTTTGCGTTGTTCTTCAAATTGCTCCCGGGTTATATTTACAATTACATTTTCAAAACTATCAATGAAAATGATCTGGCCTTCCATTGAATTAGTGTCCAGTAGTGGACGCAAATGTCTTTTCTCCACATACTTCACATCCGACAAGCCAATGTTTTGAATGGATTCACCATTTACTAATTGATTTACCACTTTACCCATTACAGAAGTAAGATGAATGGTATTCTTGATCGCTGTTTTTTCCAACGGAATGCCGATAACAATTTCAGGAGTTTCTTCGAGTATCATTGTCAGTAATCCATTGTCAGCACAAATAAGGTATTGATTGTTGTGAAAAGCCAATAGTAATTGCTCAGGCTTTTTTTCAAACAAATTAACCAGTATCAGGTGATAGGAATAATCAGGAAAATTTTTAATAGCACTTTGGCATACATAGGCTGCCTGCGGATAATTGAATGGTGGAATATTATGGGAAATATCTACGATCTGAAATTCTGGATTTAATTGTAATAGCTGTGCTTTTACTGCACCCACCAGGTAATCAGGGCTTCCAATATCAGATGTAAGGGTTAGTAAAGGCAAAACAGTTATTCGGTTTCGGGTTTAGTGTTTCGGGTTAGGGTTTCCTATTTTTAAACTTATTTCCTTTGTGTTCAGTTTTGTTAAGATAGTTAATAAAAGAACCGATTTTCTTTCCTATAATATCGGCTTTCTCATACAAACGGTCAAATTGTTCTTGGGTAATATATTTTCTATCCATAGCACGGAATAGTTGTGACTTGACTTCACCCGCAGAACCTTTTGAAAAAGTAAGGAAATTTATAAACTCATTTCTGCCACCTCTTTCAAAGCCTTCTGCAATATTATCCATAACAGAACCACTTGAGCCATTTATCTGGTCTCTAAGCTTAAAATCTCTTGCAAAGTTTTCAGATGAAGTGTACATCTCAAATATTTCATTAGTAAGTTCTCTTGCCAATTGCCATATCTCCAGCTCTTCAAATTTCGTAATTGTTGCCATCTCAGTATCTTTTAGAATTTAAGAACCCGAAACACTAAACCCGAAACAGTTTTATTTAACGAGCTTTCCATCTTTAAAGAAAAACTTATAAGCAAATTTATCGGCCAGCTTCGGAAAAAATTTTTGCATAAAGACGGTTCGTTTACCGGTAAATGTAAGCACCAACGTTCTTTTCTTTTTGCGAACTGCTTTTAAAATATGTGCTGCACATTCTTCTGCTGACATCATTTTACTTTCATCCATCGGTGTTTCGCCATGCGAAGTAGCATCTTTATTTAATGCCGCACTGCGAATGTTTGAAGTGGTAAAACCAGGACATACCCACATTACATGTACTCCATCAGCCATTAATTCAGTTTTGATAGCTTCCAACCAGCCCTGCACTGCAAATTTGCTGGCAGAGTATCCGCTTCTTCCAGGCAAACCTCTATATCCGGCGATTGAGGATACGCCAACAATAGTTCCTTTTCTTTCAATGATAGAGTTCAATGCATATTTTGTACAGTAAACCGTACCATAAAAATTAATATCCATCACGTTGCGAATAACCTCGGTGTCGGCCTCTTTTAGCAATGCCCGCATGGATACACCTGCATTGTTGATCAGAATGTCTATACCACCAAAGTTTCTAATAGTGGTTTCCATAAAACGGCGGCAATCATTTTCACTGCTTACATCTGCTACCATTGTATGCAAATGAGCAGAGGGATAAGCAGATTGCAACATATAAAGTTTATCATGGTTGCGACCGCAGGTGGCTACTTTGGCGCCATCTTTAATTAATGCCTCAACAAGTGCTTTTCCGATGCCATCGGTGCCTCCTGTTACTACAACTACTTTGTCTTTAAAATAGGTTGACATGAAAAATTTATTATTAACCACAAACCTACTCTAAAATGAACAAGTAGAAAACTTAGCTAAATGGTTTGCAAGCTATAAGGCCGGAAAATATCAGGAAATACTGTTAATAACTGTTTGAAAAAGTTTTGGTATGATAGACCGTAGGCTGTATTTTTGCACTCCCAAAACGGGAAAGGTTGATTTCGTAGCTCAGTTGGTAGAGCAATACACTTTTAATGTATGGGCCCTGGGTTCGAGTCCCAGCGGAATCACACAAATCTGAAAAGGTCGTTGTATTTACAGCGACCTTTTCTTTTAGGCTCATTGCTCTATTGGGTTTAGTAATCCATTACTTTCTTTTGTTTACGGATATTAATCAGGTGAAAATGTGGTTTGAAATGTTACAGAAATAATATCGGGTTAAGATTTTTTTTTAAAGCAAGTTTACTTTAAGTGAAAAAGCTGCATTACCTTTGCCGCACCGTGCAAAAAATCGCTGCAGCAATATTACTTCTGGCTTTTTTTGGTCAAACTTTCAATCAGGGTTTATTTTTTATTGATTACATGGTTGATAAAGCAGCGTATGAAAAAAAATGTATCAATAAGGCTCGCCCAAAATTACAATGCCACGGTAAGTGCCAATTGATGAAGAAGATTGAAGAAAAAGAGAAAAGAGAAAGAGGTGAAGCACCTGAAATGAAATTGGCAAATAAAGTAGAAGTACTTTCTTCCAAATCCTCCTTCTTATTGAATGCACCATTAGCGACATCTTTTAATACTCAAACATATTTGCTTTTAAATACCGGTACTCCTATCGATCAGCCTTCATCCTTTTTTCATCCCCCCAATTGTTAGGCTAAATACTTTTTTATTCCTCCTTCCTTCTTTGAAGGAGCATTTTCCTGTTATTTAATTTATTATCACATGGTAAGAAAGTACCAATGGTACAATCCTGTGCTGATAAGAAATTTGCGCAAGGTGCTTACTGTTCTCATATGGACAGTTTGGCTTATTGTGCTGTTTCTTCAGCAAGAAAGGATTGTGTCGTTTCTTCAGCAATCTTCATGGCTAACTTTTTTTAGATAGGTAAGGTATTCGTATAGAGTTGCTTTTAATTGGCATCGCAACTTTTATTTCCAAAACAAAATTTTCTAATCCTCATAAATTTAAATATGAAAAATTTTATATCAAAAACCCTCATAGCCGCTCTTAGTTCAAGCCTGCTATTTGCTACTTGCAAAAAAGATGAAGTGTTGCCTAATAATAACACTCCGGAGGAATTGGCTTCTATGTCTGTTGAATTTGACAATATTGTAGGAGGCCAAAACCTATTTTTGAATACTACTAATTATACGAATGCAGCAGGAGAGCAATTTAATATTTCGCAGCTACAATATTTCGTCAGCAATATCAAGCTGCATAAAACAGATGGAAGTTACTATACTGTTAACGCAGACAGCAGTTATTTTCTAATAAAAGAAAGTGATGCAGCTACCCGCTATGCCAGATTCAAAGCACCTGCCGGTGATTATAATCAACTCAGTTTTGTATTGGGTGTTGACAGCCTGCGAAGCACCATGGACATTAGTAAACGTACAGGTGTTTTGGATCCGGCAGGCGGACATGACGGGATGTATTGGGGTTGGAACAGCGGGTATATTTTTTTTAAAATGGAAGGCATATCACCGGTAGCCCCGGTTGACCCAACAGGGCAACGGAAATTCAGGTATCATATAGGAGGGTTTGGCGGCTATTCTGCGCCTACACTCAATAATATAAAAACAATAACGATTGATCTTACAGCATCTGGAATTGCCCAGGCCAGGAAAGGCAGAAATTCAAATATTCACCTGATGGTAGATGTGATGAAAGCATTTAATGGATCAACTACGTTAAGTATTGCAGCAAATCCAAGCGTAATGTTCAGTGATTACAGTGTGAATATTGCTAATAATTATACCAGCATGTTTTATCATGATCATACCGAAAATTAAACTCAATGAATAAAAAATATTGTTTTTTTTGCTTTGGCTTTATCTTTTTGGTTTCCTGCAGCAAGGAAATCATGAATTCTTTCCAGGGATTTAAAAAGCCTGCCAATTTTCCGGAATCTACCTATCGCTTTGCTGAGAATGAGATAACAGCTAACAAATTTGAACTGGGGCGAAAACTGTTTTATGAACCAAGGCTTTCCCGGAACAATACCATTTCCTGTGGAAGTTGTCATATACAATCGGCTGCATTTACTCAACATGGGCATGATGTAAGTCATGGTATTGACGACCGGCTCGGCACCCGTAATTCTCCACCAATCATGAATCTTGCGTGGATGCCAACATTTTTTTGGGATGGTGGAGTATTTGACCTGGACCTGCAACCCATTGTACCGATTACCAACCATGTGGAAATGGATGAAATAGTAGAGAATGCGTTGCGTAAACTTCGTTCGCATCCCCAGTACCCCTTGCTGTTCAAAAAAGCATATGGAGATACCGCCATTACTACAGCAAGAACTATGAAAGCCTTGTCGCAATTTATGTTGCTATGTGTTAGCGCAGAGTCAAAATATGATAGTGTATCCCGTAACCTGGGGGCCACTTTTACCAGCCAGGAACAACAAGGTTATTTATTATTTAAGCAGAAATGTGCAACATGTCATGCTGAACCGTTATTCACAGATTTCAGTTTTCGAAACAATGGAATTGCCATAGGGCTGAATAATGACCAAGGGAGATATATGGTTACTTTAAACGATGCAGATAAGTATAAATTTAAAGTGCCCAGTCTTCGCAATGTAGAGTTTACCAAACCGTACATGCACGACGGACGATTTGTAACACTGGATGCTGTATTGGATCATTATAGTAGCCATATTCAATCAACCCCCAATTTGGATCCGTTGCTCTCTACTGGTATCCCACTCAATATTCAAGATAAGATCAACCTTCTTGCATTTCTTAAAACATTAAGCGATAGAAATTTTTTAACTAATAAATTATTATCTGAACAGTAAAAACAAACAATTATGAAAAAGATGCTATTGATTGCTTTAGTAAGTACAATTGGATTAGGCTTACAGGCTCAAAAAAAATCATGGAAAGAGATGGATGATTTTCATACGGTGATGGGAGCTACATTTCATCCGGCAGAAGAAAATAACTTACAACCACTAAAGGAAAAAGCCGAGGATTTAATTTTGAAAGCCAAAGATTGGCAACAATCAACCGTGCCTGATGGTTTTAATGGCGATGTAACAAAACCAATTTTAAAAAAACTTGTAAAGCAATGCAAGATTATTCAACGATCAGTTAGCAAAAATAAACCTGATGCAGTGTTGAAAAACCAAATTACAGCTGCACATGATATTTTTCATGAGATTATGGAAAAATGCAGAGACGAAAAACATTAATATCAAAAATTAATTTATGAAACAATTTTTTACGGTAATGCTGTTTGCATTTTTTCTGGCATCATGCAACGATAGCGACTCCAATAAAGAGGAAGGAAAGAAGGAAAATAATCATGAAGGCCATACAATGGTTAGTTATGGAGCAGATTACTGCGATAGTATCAATAGTGGTTTGATTGCAGCAGACACATTAAAAGGAAGTCCCCACAGAACGGCCATGAACACCATTGCAGGTACACATGTGCATATTGAGTATAGTTCTCCGGGAGTAAAAGACAGGGTAATATGGGGTGGTTTAGTAGCATGGGATAAAGTATGGGTAGCCGGAGCCCATCAGGCAACTTCTATCCGTTTTTACAAAGATGTTCTGATTGATGGCAAAACGATTCCGGCAGGTACGTATGCTTTTTTTGCCATGCCTGGAAAAGATAAATGGACACTAATATTGAACAGAAACTATGATCAGCATTTAGCAGATGATTACACTGAAAGCGAGGATATTATCCGGTTGAGTGTTGAGCCTTCTAAAAATGCTACAACTCAACGTTTAACTTATGTTGTTGAATCAATAAATGAGAAACAAGGTGTAGTAAATCTTTTGTGGGAGAATATAAAAGTTGGATTGCCATTTAAAGTTATCTAGTATGAGTAAAAAGGTTGTCATTTTATTTTTCATTTCAGTAGTGAGTGTTTCAGTAATGGCATGTGATATTTGCGGAAGCGGGGTTGGCGGATCTTATATTGGTATCCTACCCGAATTCAAGAAGCGATTCATCGGATTACGTTACCAACAGAATGGTCTTATAAGCCATCTTGGCCCAGGCGGTTCTAATTCTTATCTGACAGCAACAGAAACTTTTCAGGTAATGGAGTTTTGGGGGGCAGTCAATATCAGTAAACGATTTAGAATTGCCGGCTTTGTTCCTGTTAATTTTATTCGGCGCAGCAGTCAGCAAGCTGTTGAAAAAGAGCAGGGCTTAGGAGATATTACTGCCATTGGATATTACCAGTTACTTAATAAGCAACAAACACTGCGGAATAAACTACTGGTGCAATCTTTATGGATTGGTACTGGAATTAAATTGCCGGTTGGAAGGTTTAACCCGGAAGATAAAAATATGCTGCAATCTTCACAAAACACTTTTCAATTGGGTACAGGTAGTCTTGACTTTTCTATTCATACGATGTATGATATTCGTTTTCAAAATATCGGTATCAATACCAATCTAAGTTATAAAGCAAACACCCGAAATAAATATGCGTATAGATATGGCAATAAATTTACTGGCAATGTGTTGGCGTATTATAAAATAAGCACAGGTAAAAAATCGGGTATAGCACCCAATGCTGGTCTATTATTTGAAACATCGGCAAAGGATTGGAAAACCAGGGATATTCATGTTTGGGAAACAGGCGGCAGGTCTTTAATGCGAACAGTTGGTATGGAACTCAATTGGGAAAAAATCAGTATCGGTCTTAACTGGCAAGCTCCGGTGTACCAGGAGTTGGGAGAAGGGAAATTAAAAGCAAAAAATAGAGCAATGATACACCTGAGTATTTCTTTTTAAAATTGTAATTAATTTATTGGTCTCTTAAAAATTTTCATATGAAAAAATCAGTTTTCGTAATTACCGCTTTGCTGTTTGTATTTATTTGCTTTGCACATGAGTATATTTTACTTGCTGCCAAGTATCGGTTGAACAGGGGAGAAGAATTGGAAATGCATCTTTTTGTTGCTGATGGTTTTAATATTGAGCTCGAACGTCCTTATCAGCAAGCACCTACCAAATCTTTTGAGTTAATAACAACAGGTAAGATTATTAATCTTACTGGAACTGAACAAGGGGCATTGCCTATAATTCGCCGGACAGTTGATTTTGAGGGTGGTGGGCTTATTCATCTCGAAAGAAATTATGCCAGAATCAGTCTTGCTACAGATAAATTTATGGACTACCTGAAGGAAGATCATATTGCAGGGATAGCCGATAAGGTTGATAAAACAAAAAAAGAACAAAAAGAACGCTATACCAGGTATATAAAATCGCTTGTACAAAGCGGAACTTCCTATCAGGATAGTATTTACAGAACAGTGATAGGCCAGGATCTTGAAATTATACTTTTGCAGAATCCTTACCAGCTTAAACCCGGAGCAACTTTAAAAGCAAGAATTATATTCAACGGGAAACCTTTGGCAAATAAAACACTTACCGCAAGAAACAGAACGGGTAATAAAGCTTCTATTGCAGTTCTGGCTACAACAAATCAAAATGGGGAATGTGCTTTTAAGTTACAACGGGAAGGCGAATGGTTTATTCATGTCACACATATGATTGAATGCCCCGATAAAGCCGACAGCGATTGGGAAAGTTTCTGGGCAACTTATAGTTTTGAAATAAGTAAGTAGCCATTTTTTCTAAGAAGAGCTCTATTTGTTCTAAATGTCACATCCTCTTCGCTTTGCGAAGGGGATTTTTTGTTTTCAGTTGCCAATATCTCTAACAATTTTTCCAGCATCTCAATATACTCTGCTACTTTTCCATGCTGCGTTTCTATATTAATATACCGCAGGTTTCTTTCGCCGCAATAAATACTGAGTGACCCATCTTTTTTAGCTCTTTCATTATCCTGCCAGATAGAATTAAACCCTGCATCTGCCATTTTTTGATAAAGCAAGCTGTCGGTAGTTAACGCTATATCATCAATATCTTTTTCAGGGTTTTCATACACTGCTTTTGCATCCCGTTGCCGGTTGCCACCTGGCGTATAACTTTTAATAGAAAATAACCCTTCGGTGTTATTGTGTAACGCAACTATACAAGATGTACTGTCGGGTATAAACGATAGCAGGTATTGCGCAAATTTTTCAATTTCTACAATTGCTTGTGGGCTGGTTCTTTTATTATCCCGCAATGTTTGCTGAATACCAATTCTTGCATAAATACGATTGGGGTCAAAACCATAGGTAATATTGCCGAGTTTAAAACGGATAACCCGCTGCCCGTTATTTTCAACTTTGATCAGTGTGCCGCCTTGTACTTCTAGTACTTCAATAGCTGCTTCTACTGCTGCATCTTCATTGTCATGCATATTGATGTAAACAATATCCTTTACAGTTCCGTATTGAATAATTTTTATTGGAACAGTCTTGTTGCCGATTTTATATAACACTGTTTTTTCGACGGGTAAATAAACAGGCTTACTTACGGAGATATTATTATCCGCAGATTGGCTATAAACAGCCATAGAAAAGAGCAGTGCCAATATGATAGTAGAGAAAATTTTCAAAGTTCGATGTTTGAAATAAAGATACTCAACCAACTGAACTTCTTTATACCCGGAAAACGGTATTTATCAGAAAAACGAAAATTGGAATGTCACGAAAGTTGCTCTTTCATCTTTTGCATTACATCTTTTTCTAACATTATTTGGGCAAGATGTATCATATTCATAAATGCACGGGCACCAGAAATGCCGTGGCCGATGATAACAGGTTTCGCAACACCTAACACAGGAGTGCCACCGTATATTTCGAAATTGAAGCGTTCAAAGAAATCATCATTCACTTTTCGTTGCTGGCTTATTTCATATAGCGATTCAGCCATCTTAAGAATGATGTTGCCGGTAAAACCTTCGCAAACCATTACATCGGCTTTTGGTTGCAATACATCTCTGCCTTCAATGTTGCCAATAAAATTGATGTGTTTATTTTCTTTTAGCAGGGGATAGGTGGCTTGTAATAGTAGATTGCCTTTGCCTTCTTCTTCTCCCACATTAATTAATCCCACTTTTGGATTATCAATACCCAATACTAATTGTGCATACACCGAACCCATAATGGCAAATTGATTAAGCTGTTCCGGTTTGCAATCTGCATTCAAACCCACATCCAATAGCAAACCTGTTCCACCATCGGCTTTGGGTATAATGGCTGAAATAGTTGGACGAATTACACCTTCCAGGGCTTTGATACTAAATAGGGCGCCTACCAGCATTGCGCCAGTATTACCAGCACTGATGAAGGCATCCATTTTGCCGGAGGCCAGCAAATGAAAGCCAATAGCAATAGATGATTTTTTCTTTTCTTTAAGTGCTTTAGTAGGATGCTCCTGCATACCGATCACTTCTTCGGAAGCAATAATTTGTATATGCTCCAAGGAAATGGCATGCTGTTCTAGTAACGCTTTCACCTGAGCTTCATCACCAATCAGGAAGAGAGTAGCAGGAATGTTATGGCCGGATAAATATTCTTTTACCCCTTTCACTGCTTCCAGTGGGGCAAAGTCACCACCCATCATATCTATTCCAATATTCATGCTACTTGATTACAGGATTTATTTGATCTGTGACACATAACTAAATAACAAATTCCAAATTCCATCAGCAATTTAGCCAAATGGATTTGGAATTAAGAATGTGTACTTAAACAACAGCTTACTGTGCTCTTAATGGTGCTTTTTCTGCAACCACTTTACCTTTGTAGTAAAGTTTACCTTCACTTACATGTGCACGGTGACGTACATGTAACTCACCAGTTGTGCTGTCGGTTGATAATGTAGCAGCAGTTGCTTTATAGTGTGTTCTGCGTTTTGCAGTTCTTTGCTGACTGTGTCTGCGTTTGGGATTTGGCATAACTCAAATATTAAAATGTCAATTCAATTATTATTTACTCTAAATCTTTAAACTTTTCCAATCCTTTCCAGATTGGGTTTTCTGCTGGTTTCTTTTCTATTTCTTTGGGCTCCAGTTTTTTCAGCATATCCAGTGCTTCGCTGTTGCAATGTGGTCCGTCCATTTTTTCAAACGAACAAGCCTTTTGTAAGGGAATGCTTAACACTATGAACTCGTAAATCCATTTAGCAACATCCACATGGCTATCGCTTTGTGCGATATAGTACATATCAGGATCTTCTTCCTGTTCATTCATTAACTCAGGCTCTTCTACCATTTTTACGGTGATGTTGAATTCATCCCACAGGTCAAATGGTAAATTATTATTGCAACGGTCGCAGGTGACTTCTAAAGCGCCGCCAATTTCAAACTTCATTTGCATGAAAGAACTTTTCTTATCAAGCAATAGTTTTACCTTGGCTTTGCAGTTTCTAAAATCGGGCTGCTGGAATGCCTCAAAGAACTTGTCATCAATTGAATAGTTGTATTCATGAACACCGGGTTTTAATCCTACAAAAGCTATTTCAAACTCTCGCCGGCGGCTCATGTGTCAACTTTTTAAAAGAGTGTGCAAAGGTAAGGGAATAATCGGTAAAATTAAGGCTGATTTTATATTATTTTCGTAGTTATTCCCGGGTTTAACAGCCTGACTTGCCAACCGTCAGGCATGATTTTGAATAAGTTACTAAAAAATGAAAGATTGCAACAGTTTTTAACCCGTCTTTTTTCCCGACTTATGAAAAGCTGGAGTTGGGTACTACTTATCGTAGTCACCATCCTTATAAAATGGGTTTCCTGGTACCCTGGCTGGGTAGAAAGGAACTATAGCATAGGAATTTATCCGCTAATTGCTAAAGTGCAAAGGTTTTTATTTGGTTGGATCCCTTTTAGCATCGGAGACTTGTTTTATGCATTTATTATACTGGTTGTTTGCTACCGG
>LNFJ01000021.1 GCA_001464625.1 Bacteroidia bacterium Ga0077558
GTAATGCCACTCCTGATAGGGAGGTGTTCTTTGATAATTTACAGGTAACACATATACGAGGGCCATTATTGGAGGAGACTCATTATTATCCTTTCGGGTTGACAATGGCGGGAATATCTTCTAAGGTATTGAGTTTTGGAAGCCCATATAATAAGAAAGGTTATAATGGAAATGAAATACAGAACAAAGAATTTAGTGATGAAAATGGTTTAGAGTTATATGATTTTAATGCCAGAACTTATGACCATCAACTAGGACGGTTTATCCAAATTGATCCACTAAGTGAAGAAGCAGACCAGGAAAGTTGGAGTCCATATCATTATACCTATGACAATCCCGTAAGATATAGTGACCCTGATGGAAAATGTCCTTGTTTATTAGTTCCCATTATTCAGGCCGTTACTGCTGCTTTTGCAGCCGGTACGACAACATATGTAGTTGTTAAGTCTTATCAGAATGCAGACTTAGACTTAGATTTGAATATAAGTCTTCCTGCTACCACTGGCACTGGTACGGCACGCCCGGCAATGGCTGGAAGTGCTGCTCAATTAGATTTTGCTGTTGAAAGGCAATTGGCTAAAGCTAAAAATACTCCTGAGCCAGTGCAAGCACAAGGAGCAACACAAGGAGGTAACGCAGGGAATGCGGCAAGATTGTTAACGACGAAAAAAGACCGTGTTGTGAATCAAAAATCTGGTGAAAAGGCTCAGAATCAGTTGGAGGGGATAGAGATAAAACAAGAAAAGGAAAAGAAAAATGCTGCTAGCCAAGGCGAAAAGCAGAATAAAATAAATAGCACAAAGAAAAGTCAACAAAATTTAAACACGGCGCTTAAAAAAATAAAAAATTTATCAGACGCTCTAGATGATTTTTAAATTATGGAATACTCTCAGTCTGACACGTTAATAATCGAAAAGGCTTTTGAATATAAAGCGAAAGGTGCTTTTTTAGAAGCATTGGATTTGCTTAACCCTTTAGAAAAAAAGTATTTAAATGATAAAGTATTAGCCGGATTATTGGCAACTTTGTTTTTTGAGTTGCAAGACTATGAAAATAGCGAGAAATATTTCAGAAAGGCGAGCCAGCTTAATCCCAAATCAGAGTTATCTTCTCTCGGATTGTTTCACAGCTTATTTCATCAAAATAAAACCCTTCTCGGTTTAGAGGAAATTCAAAGATTTACTTCTTCAAATAAGTATAAATTATATAAAACAACAATTTCAGAGTTGAAGTCAAATTTTGACAAATTTGATAATCTGGAAAAAGAGATTATTAGAAACCTGAGATAGTCCGTACTTTTTCCTGCCCGTCTCCTTCGCCCCACCCGTAAACGTTCCCGCCCATGTCTGCCCGTGGGGTTAAGTGTGTTGGCAGGCGACATTGGGCATGCTACGGAGCAACAAAGACAAGTTGTTCTAAGAATGCTGAGTAATGCTTGCAGCCAGCTTAAAATTATATTTATGGGATTGATATTAATTCAAAGTAAAGGTTAAAAGGTCTCGGTCTCATTCCCTTGCCAGCAAAAACGCACGCCAGCTAAAGCGTAGTACTATTTCATAGAACTACGCTTTTTGCTTCACAGGACTTACCCGGCTTCGCCTGGGTAAACTCCTGCTTGCAACCCGCTGTCATGGTTTTTGGCTACGGTCACTCGCCTTCGTCCACTGCTTTTAAAGATGGATGTACTATTCGCTACGCTCATACAACATCCATCTTCCGCAGTTCCTCATATTAGCCCCACTGCTTCGGCAATCCTGCAAAATATCTCTTCGCACAAAAGCATAGCTGATACTTTTTGTCTGCCTCGCAGTGGGAGCGCCACCTGCGGGGTTTCCAGTCGCTGGAACACAGGAAGCCGATATGTTGTTTTGCTGTCACAATACCCTCGCACATTGACATGCCACACAAAACAAGCCACGCTATGCAGCGGCTTGCGTATTTTCAATACTCCCAGCCGCAGCTACTGGAAACCCATGGCGCAGGCGGTGGCGCAGGAATTGAGATTCACGGAGGGCTTAAATATTTAAAAAATAAACAATTCTTGAATGAATAATACTGTAAATTTATCAACATGGCCTTAATAATGAATTGCTTGTTAAATTTGCTTACATGTTAATTGATATTATTTTTGAGTAATACATTTATGGGCACTCCAAATTATAATGAATTAATAATAAGGGAAAGGTTTAATTATAAAACTACCCGAACGCTTAGTGAGGAGTTTACAAGTGATAAGAATAGAATTATTTTTTCCAGCCCTTTTAGGAGGTTACAGCAGAAAGCTCAGGTTTTCTCTTTAGAAACAAATGCAGCCGTAAGAAGTAGACTAACGCATACGTTAGAAGTAGCAACTATTGGAATTTCTTTAGCAGAAAAAATCGCAGATAAATTAGTTGAAAATAACCTCATCACACAAGATTTAGTTCTTCCCTTTATTAAAATAATTGAAAATGCATGCTTGATCCACGATATAGGTAATCCGCCTTTTGGTCATTTTGCAGAAAACGCCATTAAAGAATGGTTTAAAAAAAACTGGAAGAAACTTTTTTTTAAAGCGTCGAAGTTAAATAAATCTGATTTGCAAGAAGCTCCCATTAACAAAGAGTTAATCCTTGATTTTCTACATTTTGATGGGAATCCTCAAGGACTTAGAATAGTTTGTACGCTACAGGATGTTCCAGGAAATTTTATAAATTTTGGGCTTAATCTAACTTATAGCCAAATAGCTTCAATCGTTAAATATTCAGGTTCTACAAGCAATGTAGATCCGAAAAATCCGTTGAATAAGAAAGCAGGATATTTTTTCTCAGAAAAGGAAAAAATTGATAAAATTAAGAGGACATTGAATTTTACGAATAGATACCCTTTAACTTATATAATGGAGGCTGCCGATGACATATCCTATTGTTTGAGTGATATAGAGGATGGATTTGAAAAAAAAATACTAACACCACAATATTTTTTCGAAAAACTAAAAGTAGAATGGGAAAAATACTCTGATCAGCCGCACACTTACGATAGTTATTTTGCGGGAAAAAATAAGGCTGATTTTTTTAAATTTAAGATTGAATTTACCCGAGCTTTAATAGAACATGCAATTGAAACATATATCGAAAAGCATGACGAAGTTATTAATGGTAGCCTTCATGAATTAATTGACAAGAGTACAGATGGAGGGTTATTGTTAAAATGTTTAAAGACTGTATCTAGGAAATATTTATTTAGGTCTTCTGATGCGGAAAATAATGAATTAGCAGGGCACGAAATAATCTTGGGAATTCTTAACAAATACGGGGCACTACTTAAACTTGAATACACTAAATTCTACGATTTAGTATCTTCAAAGGACGATTTAGATAAAGTACTTGGCTCTGGATTGGATTTAGAATGGCGGTTGTTTAATAGATTACCTGAAAAATACATCGAGGCGTATAAATTTGAATTTGAAAAATGTAGAAATGAGTTTAGTGAAGAATCTACTTTCAAACAATATGAATGGTTTTACAGGGCTCATTTAATTGTTGACTATATCTCTGGAATGACTGATAATTATGCTTTAGAAACATATAAGCTTTTGTATGGGATTAAAATCTAATAATAAAATACATTTAGAGTCTCCCATTTCAATTCTGTTGAAGTCTTGTATTATTAGAGAGAATCATGACTTAGCTTTTCACTACAGTAAATATGTAAATGGGATACCTGGGAGTGGTTTAACTAAGTATAGAAAAGTCGTAGAAGTGATTGACATTGCTACTTTTCCAAAAAAAATTGAGAAAGAACTAAAAAGATTAAAAATTGATGAAGAATTAGCTATACATTCTTTAGTATTAAAAAACAACTCAGAGTATCAAATTCCTTTAATTGATTTTGCCAGCCCAACAGAAGAGGAAGTTTTTTTCTTCATGTCTATTTTACAGGAAAAGTACAATTATGATATTTATTTATTCAAATCCGGCAGATCCTATCACGCATATTTTGACACGTTGCTATCATCTTCTGAATGGAAAAAATTTTTGGGAGATTTGTTATTGCTAAATAGAGGGACATCCCAAATTACGGATACTCTGTGGATAGGTCATTCATTACGGCAAGGCTATTCTTCTCTTAGATTATCTTGTAATACCACTCTTTATTTATCCTATCCCACCTTTTGGCAAAAAATTCCACGTCATAACTTAGAACTTCATGAGAACAATAAAGTGATTTCCATCTCCAAATCAACAATACATTCTTATCAATATAGGCCTATATTTATTTGGCTTACTATAATAGCAGTAGTTGCTAAAGTTGTAGGAGTTTTCAAGAGCACACATAGATAGGATAAAATAAGGCTAATATGCCTTTAAAGGGTATATTTTGTAGTGTTATTAAAAACGATATTCTAAATCCCTCCTTTTAGCAACTTTTCTTTGATCACGAATTATTCGGCTCGCCAGCCGGCAAAGATATTTCCTTGCACAATTCGTCGGGCAAGGTAACCTGCGGTTGCTTGGGAAAAAAATCTCCACCATTTATTAAATAAAATAAGTTTGCGGGTAGTATTTTTTTCTAGCAAACCTTGCCCTCCTCTCCACGCCTAATACAGGTGCCTAAGGGCTTGCCGAATGAGGCGTAGCCGACCATTTATTTTTTAATCTTTAAAACAAACAGTTATGATTCTCGTAAGACGTATCTCAAAGGATGCAACAGTAAAATCAAGGAAGACAGAGAGGTTGTGAGCTTCTCACTTGCACTCAATGACTATTACAGGTTCAAAGAGCAGTTGAAGGGGTAAACATTACTTTATATTACAATTGCTCATATGAGCTTGGTACTACAATTACACCCTAACTCAAGGGGCGTATTCATATCAATGCATATAAGGTCCGGATGGAGAAGCGAAAGCAAATCTTGTCATGTAAATGGTATTACTATTCACCACCCGAAAAGGGCACTTATCGCAGAGAATTACTCAGTTGAAGCCAGTTTCTGATGACTTGTCTTTTCAAGTGTTTCTAATTAATACAGAAGCATTTTGCTCCTGTATGATAAGGCTAAAAAAGCTGCCACCGTATGTACGGTGACAGCTTGAATGAGATCAAAGCGATAAAATATATTAAAAAATATTTTCAGGTGATTGCCAGGAGTCGTATTTTAAATTAGTAAAACATCATTGGCAATAGAAAATATTTTGACTATGCGTACTATACTTCTATTCGCAGTATTATTTAGTTATCTATCCATTAATGGACAGCAATCAGTAAAATTTTACGAAAATTATTTTCGAAATTATATTGATAACTACACTGTAAATTATTATGGTAAATCTTACAATCGCCATCAAATAGAAACTATTACAGATAGCCTTTTAAATACAATTTACAAGCGTAAATATCCCGATGATGGGTTTCGGATGTACGGGAACTATTATTTTAATAGCAAGAGCTTTAAGCATACGATTGATAAAATAAAAGAACTTACCCTAACAAAGGAAAGTTACATGGAAAACATTGGGGGTATTATTGAGAGATTGGACAGTTTGGAACCGAAAGGAAAAATACACGCTATAGATCGTTTGCTGTCGAAATACAGGGGAATAAAAGATACTGCATTTCTTAGGGAGTTAAATAAACTGACTACGCAATTTCCTGTTTTTGAGAAAGAGGATTTAGATAAATCATTTCATTATTCGCTACAAGCACTTGGCGATATGTATGTGGGAAGAGAGTATCTGCCTTTTGCACTTGAAATGTACTGTCAGGGGTTGATTTTTGCGGATAGCATAAAGGACTATTATGGTAAAGCATATTTGGAATCTCGAATCGCAGATCTCTATTTACATAGAGATGTTTCTTCCTATAGACGAAAAGCAGCAGATCATTTTTATAAGGCCTCACAAAATTATTTATATTCCGGGGATACTTTACAATCTATCAATGCAAAATTGGGGGCAACTAGGCAAAGCTTTTGGTCAATGCCAGCGATGAAATTTGAGGATTATGCGAGCTTTCAATATTTAATAAAAGAGGGTAAAAGTTCTGAAGAACAAGGGAAAATTGCAGAAAACTATATGTATAATGAGATGCTGGTGAAGGTTTTTACTTCTGCATATGAAGTGCTAGAACGCAAGATACCAAATCCACCAATAGATTTATATTACAACGCCTATACCGTTCTATATGAATACTTCTTTAATATCGGGGATTTAAAAACTGCAAAAGAATATTCAATACTCCGACTTTTTTTTTCAATGGATGGCGATGGTTATAGTATTCCTCATGTTATGGAAAGCTTACAAGGCTTGGCAGATTTATACTGGCGAGAGAATAATTATCCCAAAGTTATCGATGCTGTCAACAGAATGATTGATTTGGGTGAATGGAGTGGGTTTGAATTTCAAACATCTTATGCTGTATTTTATAAGGCATTCTACGTCTCAAAAATGGGTAACCCAATTCAAGCACTTTCAATAGCAAGAAAAGAACTTGAGTTTATTGATTCTTTAAACGTCATTGATCCAGACGCCCTTCGGGAGAGAGGTTATTCATGTCTTTCTAATATTTTTTATGATTTGTGTGAGCTTGATTCAGCAGACTTTTATCAGGATCGCTTTCGCTCTTTTCAAAATGATTATACTGAAGAAATGGACAGGTTAATGTCCACAGAGTTTGATTATACAAATGGAGTGTTCGAAAAGAAGATTGCTGCGAGTGAGGCAAAGCTTTTTAAAAGCAAGGAGCTTCTAGCATTGGTAAATTCTAGGGTAGCATTGATGGGTAAAGAAAGTACGAAATTACATTTGCAGATCCAGCAATCAAAGGACTCTCTTGCCGATATGAATAGTCGAATGGTAGTGCAGAAACTAACCAATGATTCTTTAACAAGAACCAATAGTTCACTTAGATTTGTCAGTGATTCGCTGACGGCTGATATAAATAAGAAAATAATATTAGTTGCCCAATTGGAAAAGAAAAGTACAGTTTGGCGCAATAGCGCTTTGGGTGCACTAGCAATTCTGGTTGGTATTGTCTTTTGGAACCGGGATCGAATGAAGCGTAAGAATAATAAAATTAAAAATACAAGAGAGGAATTATCAGCTCTTACAAAGGGGAAAATTCATAATATTAGAGGCAACTATACGACAGTTCAAACATTAATTTTGAAAAGAGATTTTGAAAAGGCAGAACAATACATTGATAAATGTGCGACTGCATTTACTTTATCCCTTGATAAGTGGGAGGTTGAGGAAAAAAAATACTTCCTTTCAGACGAGGTGATGGCAATGAATGCATTAGCAGAATCTGAGAAAGTCCTTGGTAAGAATATTGAAATAAAGAAAGATGATTTGCTCGTTCTTGAGAAAGAAGGAATGATATTTATGCCGGAAGTCTTCACCACCTTATTGCATAATTCAATAAAAGCAAAGGCAACTTTTTTTACTATTAAAGCAAATAAGGAGAATAGATTTGTAATTTTTGAAATTTCGGATAATGGACGTTCATCCAGAAAGGAAAGTTATATCAATTATTCTAAGCCTAACAAGGGATTAACGCTTTTAGAAAGAAGAATTGTAAATATCTGGGCGGATAAAAAATGGGGAAAAAAACTAAAGCACTCGCTTGATATTTGTATTGATAACGGGACCACTATAAAATTTGCTTTTCCATATGAACTATCCGCTTAAAACAATTATTGTAGAGGATAATCCAGACCATCTGTTTAACCTGGAGCACTTTTTAATGCCGTATAAAAAAGTCATTTCTATTCAGCAGCGAGCTACTACATATGAGGAAGCTATTTTTTTATTATCAAACGAATCTTTCGATTTATCACTTTTAGATATTGAGTTGGATAATGGTATGCAGTGTTATGATTTATTAAAAAGAGTTAACCATGATCAATTCGGAATAATTTGTTTTGGAACACAAAGCTCTTCTGTGAATCTTGAGTATTCTAGTTCAATATCAGGGTACTTGTTTTTGCCTAAACCATATTCTACAGATGGGACGTCACGCTTTATCAGCCAATTACAGGAAAAAGTAAAACATCGGGGTGTAATGAATTTGGCTCAGAGTAGCTATAAAGATCAAATACCTTTATCATTACTTACATATTCAGGAATACTAAATATAATGCCTGATAATATCCTCATGATTAGTGTAGCGGATAAGGAATGCAGGCTTACATTATATGATAACCCTAATAATTCACCGGAGATAAAACTGAGAGCAGCATTAATAGATTTTGAGAAAACATTGAATCCTTTGTTTTTTAAAAGAATAGGAAAAAATTATCTTATTAATATAAAACGTTGTCATTCATACAAGGATGGAATAATAATATTAAGAAATATAGCAAGGAAAGAATTTATTGTGGAAATCAAAGAAGGTATAGCTGAATTTCTCGCTCTGTTTAATCAAATCAAAAAATAATTTTTTCTGAGGCACGAATTTCCGTCTTTCAGGACACATCTTCCCCAGATGGCACCAAAGTGCTTGTTCCCTTTTTTTTAAAGAGGTATGATTGTGCTTTCAATCGCTCTTTAACAGCAAAATAATCAAGATCAAACAAAAAGGGACTCTGTGCTTGAAACACAGAAATCCCAATCAGCCCAGATGGTACCTGGACCTTAAAAGAAGCTTATCATTTTTCAGAATTTTTGTCAATCATAGGCATTTTAAGTTTTAGGGAACCGGACATCTGGCAGATGATCCGGATTTTTTATGCCTAAAACAAACCAAATGAACAAGCACAAAAAAAATTCGACAAATGAGAACAATTGGATTTTTCTTGATATGCAGAATTTGCATAAAGGTGTCCAGGAGAAGGGCTGGAAAATTAATTGGAAGCTTTTCAGAAGCTACCTGCGTACTACTTTCTCAGGAACTAGAGCCTTCGCTTTTATGGGATATATAAAAGAAAATGAATGGCTATATGACAAACTTAAAAGAGCCGGGTTTATCCTTGAATTCCGGCCAGTAAAGCAGCTTGAAAATGGAATGATAGATGGAGGTAATGTAGATGCTGATCTAGCTTCTTTTGTAATGGATTACAAGAACGAATATAGCAAGGCAATAATTGTAGCCGATGATGCCGATTATTATAGAACTATAAAAAGCCTAAATACTCAAGGAAAATTAAAGCTTGTTATTAGTTCTCACCCCATTAAGCAAACCTCACAATTAATTAAACACGCACTTAGGCAAGAACAGCTTCTAAGCATTCATTGGATGAGAAAATTTATTAGCTAATCATTAATTTTTTAGTAATGGATAAGCAAACTATTTATACCTGTCCTTCAGAAGTTCATAGAGCTATTGAAGAGGGATACCCTCTCAAATTTGTTTTTAGCGAAGGTTTTTTGTGTTGTAATGATTATGCTGAAGTACGGTATTGCATTAAGGATGTTCAGAAGAAGCCGATACCAGATTTAATCAATGAAATGACTGTGTACCGAATAGAGACAGCTGATGGATTGCGAGGATATGCAATAGCTGTCTGGGATACTTTAAGAGAATATGAATTTTAATTAATCATTTAATTCTAAAAAAATAGTTATGCAAAACCAAGAAATTACAATCACCAATTACTCTCACCCAAAGATCGAAAGACAGTTAAATAATTTGGAAGCAGAAGTGAATGCCTTTAGTTCCTTGCAAGGTAAAGAGGATGCAGAAAAGGATGTCTGTCTTTCTGAATCTATCTATAAAATAAAATTTCTGGAGCCGCTTCAGAGTAAAGTCCAAGGAGAAGGTATTGATTTGGTAAGACAAACGTTGCTCCCCGCAAGCCATATACATGAAGTTAATGAAGCGGAAGCAGCAGCAAATAAGCGGATACAGATTATTAATAATGAGACCAACGATAAGAAACAAAAGCGGATGTCCTCTTTCCGCAAGCAAAATGCGATTACACCTGATCCATTCAAAGTAAAATATGGCACATGGTTTTTACCGACTACTATCGGTTTTGGCATAGCAGATGGTTGTGTAGCATACTCCAATTTCCGAGCAGGTTCTTATCCTCCTATGCTCGCTTTTTTTACTTCATTGGCGATTGCAATTGCTATTAGCTTTTCGCATTTCGGATATACACCCTGGTTTACCAAAGCTAAATCAGAAAGAGAGCGAATAAAACGTATACTTATTACTCTTTTTGGGGCTTTTATATTCTTCCTATTGATAAGTTCCCTTCGGGGAAATGCTGCCAGTAATACAGTTGATATTTCTCTTGACGGTTCTGCCATTGCTGCCCCAGCCAGTTCTAATATCAAAAGCTTGCCAATTGCACTTGCCAGTTTCGGTCTTTTTACATTGGTGTTATTCCTTGCTCTTCGTTTCTGGATGTCAAAAAAAGAACGCCTGGAAATGGAAGAGTATTCAAGACTAGTAGCAGAAATAGCAAAGCTTGATGCAGAGATAGCTGCCATGGACAGTGAAAAAAAGAACATACAGGAAACAATTGCCAAGCAACGGAGCGAAGCGAGAAAAATATTTGACTATGCCATCAACTGCATCAGGAGATGCAAAAACATTGCTCAAAACGGCGTATCAATATATAAGCGTGTGTATGCAAGATTTCGAAATGACGAAGTGCCTGATTTTTTCGCATCACCAATTGATTTAAAGTTTGATGATAGTTTGCAATTTTTTAATGTACAAAAAACTGAAACTGTATGAAAAACATTTTTATTATTTCGGTAATTACAGTCGCAATAAACAGCTGTGATACCAATGCTTCGGGAGACGCAAATTTACCAGAGTCAGTAGCCATATCTGTTGTCCTTGATGTTACAGATAAAAGAATCTATCTGCCAGCGGCAGATGATGTTTTGCGTTTATTTGATTGTCAGAAGGCTCCTGATGCTTCATACCTGTTTCGACTACGTTCTATCACTGATAAGCGATTGACTCCTATTGAAAGCATTTTACTTTCGGATGCTAGAAACATGGAAAAGGACAATAAGGATGACGACCCGCAGTTTCGAAACAAAAGTATTCTCTCCTTTTACACTGCCGTGCGATACAGAATGAAAGAGTTTTATACAAAAACAGGCACTATAAAATCCCTGGATAATTCGGAGTGTTTCCGTGCTGTTGCAGGCGAGCTTGCTTTTTTAGCCAGTGTAAATATTAAGCGGCGCATTTTACTGATTGCAAGCGACCTGATTGAAAAAAGTGATATATGGGATTTTTATTCGGCACTACCGGCATCTCCTGAAGTCCTTGCTAAAAAAATTGAGGGTACAAGCTTATTGCCCCCAAATATGAAAAATATTGAAGTTGTTTTTTTATTTAATCCAACCGACAGAGAAGAGGACAAGACTTTTAGCCTGATTGCTGAAGGGTACAAATTGGCATTGGAGACTAAAGGCGCAAAGGTCAGTATACAAGCTAGTTTATGAGCAGTAATAACCAGTCAGCAGGTAATATGTTGCAGGGTGCGGTCAAAAATTTATTTGCCGCAACTTTAAAAATCCTCGCATTGATTGTTGCCTGGCTTTTTGAAATGGCCGGAAGGATCCTTTTCTGGATTTCAGAACAGATTAAACGGAACGCTAAATAATTTATATGCTTTTAAATTTAATACTATCAACTGGTACTGGGATTATTGATGTGCTAGGTAGTTTGTTTCGAAAGGAGCCAGACCATACTTATACGGCTGAGTTTGGAAATCCTTCAGAGCATCTTAGCCAATTCAATCATGGCTTTGCAGTTACCGGCTCAAAAGCTCTCACCAGAAAAATTTCACATAATAATTGTGCTCTTTTTGGCCCGACTGGCAGCGGTAAGAGTTCTGTTGTTATCATCAGTTCAATATTCTCCATTGCAAAAGGCAAATCCTCTATCATTATTAATGATGTTTCTGGTGAAGTATATCAGGCAACAAGTGCCTATCTCGCAAAAAAAAATTACAAGATATTAAGACTCGATTTTTCTAATTCTTCTAATAGCGAGTCATTTAATCCATTGGTAGAGTGCAAGAGTATTTCAGATATACAAAAGGTAGCGTTACTGATAGTTCGTAATTCGTCAGGAGAATCAAAGGGCGATGTTTTTTGGGAGCAGAGTGCAATCATGCTGCTTTGTCTGATGATGCGGTATTTGGTATTTCATGCTCCGCCGGACTACAGAACATTACAAAATACACTCCGCATGATTGAAACTTTTGCCGTAAACCCTGAACTAATTGATAAGCTTTTTGTAAAGACTGGTGATGAATCTTTACTGGATGCCTACAAAGCAACTGTAGTCGTTGGAGACAAAACACTTCAAAGTATTATTGCTACTGCACGAACTGCATTGAGCTTGTTCTGTGATCCCGAAGTATGTAAGACCACAGCAACTAACACTATTGATTTTAATCTACTAAGAAAAGAACCGGTTGCTTTGTTTGTATGTAATCCGCTTAAAGACCTGATGTATTTTAAGCCACTGTCAGCTTTGTTCTTTCAAAGTCTTTTCAATTATTCATTGTCACGTATACCTCAAAGGAGTGAACGTTCCATTTTTTTCCTATTGGATGAAGCAGCTACTATGCGATTCCCTGCACTATCCACAACGATTTCAAATATTAGAAAATTTTCAGCAGGTATATTGCTCTGCATGCAAGATGAAATGGCATTGATTTCTCAATACGGCCAGGCAGAAGCACACCATATAAAAACGAACTGTGGTACGCAGATTTATTTAAAGGGACAGCCTCTGCATACCTGCAAAGAGTTATCACAAATACTAGGTAAAAGAACATTGCTCGATGAAAAGGGTCATGAGCGCACCCGTGAATTGCTAACGCCCGATGAATTGAGAATACTGGAAGAAGCAATTGTTTTAATTGGTAACCATCCACCTCTAAAGTGTAAGACAGTGCCACACTTTGAAAATATTTGGATCAGTAGTCATACAAGGCTATCGCCCTATCAATTGGAAGCAAAGAATGCTATAGCCCCGTCACTCATTCAATTTGACAACTTATGAGTAGAAACCAAGGCAATAAAAATTTATATGAATACCTGGAGCCATTCCTTGAAGCCGGAAATGAAGATGATATTGCCAACGCAAGAAAAACTTATTGGAGTAAGTACAAAGCAGAATGGAGAAGAAGAAGAAGGCAAGAGCAAAAGGAGTTTACAATTTCTTTTACTGTAAAGGAGTTACAAGTATTAAAATCCGCAACCGATAAACATAACCGCAGTTATACGAGGTATATTAAGGAAGCGACTCTGGCTTATTCGCTGAAACTTTTTTTAATCCCCGATGTAAAGACCGTAAATGAGATTCGGGGATTACTGGCCTTGAATTATAACGTGTTCCAACAGCTAACGGATGAAGAAAAGCTTAATTCCGCAACCGGTATGGAAGCAATGCAAAGAATAGTTGATATGGAAACCCTAGTCCTTAGTAGTCTTGAACAACCAAAGTCTTTAGAGCAATGGCTAAAGAAATTGGTGGAAAGTAGTCCAGATAGCAAAACAAAAATCATTGAATTACTAGAAACAGCGCACCCATGATCTTAAAAGCCCTTACAAGAAAAGCAGGAAGCGGACAGCTTGTTAAGTATATTCTTAGGTATGCGATTAATCCCGAAAAGCAAGCAACAAAACAAAAAGGATCAAGAGATAAAAATAAATCCTCCAAGCATTTTATTATCCGCCATAATATCCGCAGTAGTTCCATTGAAGGCTATATAAAGGAGTTTAAACAAAACGAGCTTGGCAGGATTCACAAGCGTACCAACCAAACAGCAATAAATCATTTTATAATTTCCTTTTCGCCAGAAGATAGCAGGAATCTTAATGACAAAAAACTTAGAACAATTGCGAAGAAATTTATTCAACTGCATGGGGAGAATAATTTATACATAGGCTCGAAACATTTGGATAAGGAGCATGTACACTTGCATATTGCTTGCAGTGGAACACAGATCAACGGGAAGTCGAGCAGGATCTCAAAAGCTGCAATGGCAATCTTAAAAGTAGAGATGGATTTGTTTCAAAAGGAGCGTTTCCCTGAACTGGTTAGTTTGCCCAGGCATGGACTCTCAAAAGCTCTTAAAACTGATTATAGAGTCAATGAAGGCCTATATAAGCGTAGAGGTAAAGTGTCACAGAAGGAAGAGTTGCTAAAATCACTTGGACTTCAGTATGAAAAGGCAAATTCACTTTATGGCTTTTTAACTGTATTAAGAACAGTTGGCTATGAGCCCTATTATCGTGGGGGCCGTTTAACAGGAATAAAATATGGGGAAAGAAAATTTCGGTTAAGCAGGCTCGGATATGATGAGCTAAAAATATCGGGACTTCAAGTGAAGCAAGAAAGAATGAGTAGAGAGTTGACAAGTCTACGTACAATCCGTAATCGTAGTCAAGTAGCACAGCAAGCAAAAGAAGACCAAGAAAATATTAGAATACGAGAGTTTGGTACACAAAGAAATAGCTTAAATGGAAATGTAGGGCAAAGCGTGAATTTTCCAATGCCTTCACCTTTTAAAACAGAGGGTATAGGGATACTTCCCTTAAAGAGCATTTTAGGAACTACGGCAATATCGCCAGGCTGAAATGCAATCTTGCTAGAAAGAAAATTATAAGAATTCTGTACTTAAAAACTAATCAACTATGGAAGTTATCTGTTTAGAAGACCAAGCATTTTATGCGCTGGTAGATCAGGTGATTCAGCGCATAAAAGAAAGACATGATGTCAAAGAAGACAAATGGATTTCACCGGAAGAAGCGATGCAGAAGCTTCGGATTACAAGTCGGACAACGCTACAAAAATTCAGAGATACGGGAGCAATTAGGTTCTCTCAACCAGAAAAGAAGTTGATTCTTTATGATGTGAATTCAATCAATGAATACTTAGAAAAACATGTAAAAGAAACTTTTTAAATTAAGGAAGATGAAAGAAGAACAATACATCAAGGGTTTTAATAATGGGTACATTCTTGCCAAACATGAGTCCAGGTTATTAAAAGCTGTTACTCAAAACCTGTCACGAGTTAATGAATATGTTGAAGGTATTTTAGACGGTAAGGAGCAGATGGAGTTGGAGAATTTAATTGTACAGATGCAGGACCTTAACAAGTTGAGAAAATATTCTAACAAAAGAGACTGGGGTATGGAATTACTTTAATTTTACAACCCAGTTGTAAAATTAAAGTAAATTATTTTCAGCAAGATTGATAATTCTGTAACTCATGGCTTGCGTACTTACTTCAAATTTTTTGGCTAATTCATTAATCATAGTACTATCAGAAAAATCAAAACCATTATAAGCCTGTATTTCTTTTTTAACAATAGCTTGCGGCATTAATAAAGCAGCAGCAAAAGCATTCGCCTCTTGTTCTTTTTTAAGATCCTTAGATGCTAGGTTAGTGGTACGAAACATAATGAACTGATAATAATTTTCATTATCAACGAAAACTCTTTCTGACCCGTGATGAAGGGTGAAATGTCCTAACTCATGGGCGATAGTAAATCGTTGGCGCACCTTTGATTCATTCGGGTTATAACCTATATTGGCAACCCCATTTGTTATGTGAAGCACACCCGATACATCCACACCAAGGTCAAAGGGAAAAAGATTTATGCCGGCCTTCTTAGCTACCTCTTCAACAGCAACAGGTAAAGATGATAATCTGTGTGCATCAAGTAGACGTTGAGCCGCACTTTCAATTTCAGAATTGATAGTCATAATATGCGATTTAGGAGTAAGTGAATTAACCTTGCGATGAAAGCTTAAAAAAGAGCGTAAGTTTTTCTTCGTCTATCGGGACATCTTTAAATTTCTTTTCAATAGTATTGATACTATCTTTTACTGATTTTCTTAAATCAATTTGTTGTTTTTCATCTTTTGCTGGCAAAAGGTCAATTATACCAATATTAAAAAAAGCAGCCAGATCATAGACGGTGTGAAGTGGGGGACGTTGCCTTCCTTTCTCAATATTAACTACAGAGGTTCTGGTTAAATCAAGAAATTTAGCAAGTTCATCCTGACTATAACCTCGTTTAGTTCGGTAAGTTTTAATATTCTCGCCAAGGTCGGCATAGAACTTATCAACATCCTGAATTTTACCCATACTTTAAAGCTTACTGCAAAATTAAGGGGAAAAAATCAATATAGTAACTGTTATTTTTATTAACAGGTAAGTGGATAAAATATGTTTGGCTAACTGTACATCAATTCATATCTTTATCATAGAATGACAAAACCGGATATAACTACCCGGTCTTGTTAATCTGAAGAGGAACTCAGGGGTTACCCACCCGAGGCTCATACATAGATTTCGCACATCAAATGTAGGGGCTCATCTTCAGACTAGCAATACCGCTCCCAACTTTCTTTTAGCTATCTCCGGAATTATTAACTCAGTAAACTGTCTCAAGGTAATTATCTACTACTACTTACCTGTAACAGCACCACAATGCTACTAACCAGACGGTTCATTTAGGCGTTGAACTCAAAAAAGCCTTGAGTAATAATTTCTTTTTATTTTAAAAAGTCATATCATGACAAATAATATTTCACAGGAGGAGTTAATAGATATCGAGCATTACTCCAATACCAATCAAAAACCACCGGCTGGCAAACGCTACCAGGTTAAGGTGGATGATCAAACAATTGTATTTAACAAAGAAAAAGTAACAGGCTTGGAAATACTGGAGGCAGCCTGCAGAACACCAGCCGAATGTTACACTCTCTATCAAAAATTCAAGGATTGCGACTTTGAGAAAATTGACTTAACCGAAGTCGTAGATCTCACTAAACCCGGCATTGAACGCTTCATAACAAAACCGCCGGAAGTATTCAATTATAGTTTGGACGACGAGCCCGAAACTACAGATTTGAAGGAGATGACTCCAAACCAAATCCTAAAAACCGGTGGTGTTGATCCTAAAACCCATTATCTGGTACAGGTTAATGCAGATGGTTCACAAACCAGCTATAAAGACAAAGGTGAACAGCCAATCAAAATGAAGTGTCCCAGTGTCAAGTACATTTCTGTTTTGAACGGACCTACACCCGTTTCTTAACCTGTAAATACAGAATAATGGCAAAGATTGATTTTATCAATCAGCTAAAGGCCCTGGGGATTACTCCCCGGGAGCCTTCTGCTGACAAAGTTTATTTTGAATGGACAGTTCCACTTGGCGGTAATATCTCTAAACGGGTGCTGATGGGTTTCGTTGTAAACAATGACTACCCATTGAATTGCCCTACAGGTCCGCATTTCAAAACATTGGATGAAGGTTGGAAAGAACATCCGCAAAACATCCATAATCAGAATTTCGGTCACAGTTGGGATGCATACCCGGAAGATCAGCCGAGAGATTTTTATAAGGAAGGCTGGCGGTATTGGAGCAGGCCATGTCCAACATGGAACAGTTCAGACAAATCAGTAAAATATTATTTAGCTCACATCAAAAATATAATGATGACAGTATGAAAAATAAATATAGTGTAGTCATGGCGGGAGACATTAACTCCCGCCTGCTACAACACCTGATCAGGGAAGACCAGCAGGAAGACCTTTGTTTCGCATTGTACAACCCAGGTGCTGGTTTGGAAAGATATACTGGTATAATTGATGAAATTATTTTTCCCGAAGAAGGTGACAGGCAGATACATGGCAACGTAAGTTTTAACCCATGCTACTATGAAAGGGTTTTAAAATTAGCAAAGCAAAAAAACAAAGGTGTTGTTTTTCTTCATTCACATCCTTGGCCCGGTTATCAGGGAATGAGTTACGATGATATTAATGCAGAAACACAAATGGCTGGTGCAGTCAAATCGGTTACCGGTTTCCCGCTGTTGGGTCTCACTACTGGAAATGACGGTACCTGGTGTGCAAGGTTTTGGTTTAGGACAAACGGAAAAAAAAGGAACTATAAAAAAAAATGGTGTGAATCTGTTAGAGTATTCGGAAACCAGTTGAAAATGTATTTCAATGATGATCTGTTGAAACCGAGTATTAATGAAGAGGCATTGATGCGTACGATATCTGCATGGGGCAAAAAAACGCAGGAGGATATTTCTCGCATGAAAGTAGTTATAGTCGGTTTAGGAAGTGTTGGAAGTATTGTTGCGGAGTGCCTTGCAAGAACAGGCTTTGCTCACTTTACCCTAATTGATTTTGACCTGTTCGAAGAAAAGAACAGGGATAGATGTATGAATGTAAAGCAGAAGGATGTTGGTAAAAGAAAAGTAGATGTTATTGCTCGGGCAATCAAAGAAAATGGAACGGCCCAACGTATTACTATCAGCAAATTTCCAAATAGCATTTACAATGAAGAGGCTTTCAAAGCATCTTTAGATGGTGATGTAATTTTTAGTTGCGTTGACCGCCCACATCCACGGCAGATTCTCAACTTCATTTCGTATGCTTACATGATTCCGGTTATTGATGGCGGGATTCTGGTAAGAACCAATAAAAGCAATACAAAACTTATTGGTGCAGATTGGAAAGTTCAAACCGTTGGCTATGACAGGCCATGCCTAGAATGCCTAGATCAGTTTACTGCCCCGTTAGCCGCAGCAGACAAGGAAGGCCTATTAGACGACCAAAGTTATATGGCTGGAGCCGATGAATCATTACACAGAATGAAAGCGAATGAAAATGTTTTTGCTTTTAGCTTAAACGTTGCTTCACTGGAAGTACTTCAATTAATTTCATTAATGGTTCTGCCTGAATACCTGGCAAAAGTGAAACAGCAATTTTATCACTTCACTTTACGGGAGTTTGAAAAAGATATTCCAGAACAATGCAAAAACAATTGTTTTTATAAAGCGATAACAGCAATGGGTGATAACGCTGGTGTAATAATGTACCAGCATCGAGCACCGTCACTTTCAATTTGAAGGGAAATTCCTCATTTATTTTTTAAGTCGATTTTTAAAATTTTTAAAAAAAGTAAAATCAAATGAAAAAACATCACATTGTATGAAAAGCAATGACATGAAACAACCTAGACCGGTACATCGGCAGATATTTTTTCATTCGATCAAACAGCATTAATGGCCTAAATTTACAGGTTGTTTTTTCTAATGAAAAATATTCATTATGCCAATTTGTAAATTATGTTGTGATAGGGAAGCAAACCAGACCGGTTCTCATATTCTTTCCTGGTTCCTTATTCGAGATGCTGTTAATAATAAAGGAAAAAGACAGAGGCATAATGAGGTCTCATTTGAAATCTCTTCAGATACTTTTGTTAACACCTATTTTGGAAGTGCTGTTCTTCCGGAAGACATCGAAACTATTAAAGGCAGGGAATTGACCGACGAAGAAATTGCAGCTCAGAAAAATCATTATACAGAAGACTATATACTTTGCACCGAATGTGAGAAGCGACTGGCAACATTGGAGAGTTACATTAGTAAGAATGTGTTCGACAAACTTCGGGCCCATAAGGTCAAAGAGAAATATTCCTACGAAGTATTGGAATTTTCTGAAAAAGAAGCTATACGCATATTCATATATTCATTAGCATGGAGGGCATCCATTGTAAACTACGGGCATTTTACAATGATGCCTGATCATGAGGAGAGGCTTAGAATTATTTTAAATTCTTGCCTTGAAATTGATGAGGCGGCCATGCTAAAAAATGCAAAAGAAAGTTCGATTAAAATTTGCGAATTGCCTGTGATCGCTTCTTTATTGGAGACAATAGACGAAAACAATAATTCCATTTTTTGTTTAGAAACCACTCGGCATTATGCGATAATCGCAAACGATTTTGCATTTCAGTTATTCTTCAGGGAAAGACATTCAAAAAATGTTGAACATTCTCTTTTTGGTATTAACAAGATTATCGCCAAACAAAAGGTTTTAAATTTCAAGGAAGATAAGTTTAAAGTGGCAATACTCAACGATGAGAAAAGAAAAATAGTTTATGGCAAGCTGTATAGTTTCATTGCTGATAAAATCATGCGAAGTGCATTATCCGTATTTAGAGTAGGCTTCAAGAGAATTTTCAAAAAAACCGCTCCATTGGGTTTAGTCACCTATTTCCAACATAAAGCAACTATCATCTCAATTGATAATGTGGAACGTTATTCACCTGAACATTTCAGAAATATTGCTGCAGATGTTATGATGGAATATATTGTTTTCGTTGAAACAGCCATGGCCCAGCAGCAAGCAATGTTACAACGAAGATGGTATCTCTGATTGGATCTGACTCAAATTTCCAAACTTGTGCCCGACTTCCGCTTCAATATTCCCAATCTTCTTCAGCAGATAATTCGGTTTTATTTACTTACTGAAGTGCTCAATAATGAAGTTAAGTTGCAATCTTATGATATATAACCTTAACAACAGAGTGATTTCAGCAAGGTTAATTGTTACTAAACAAACTATTTTTAAACTTCAGGGTACGTTATTTGTTATTATCACATAAAGGGTGAGAAAAGCGGTCCTTTTTGGCAATTTTTTGTTCTTTTTTGCGTTTTCAGCTTTTTAAATTAACTTTTGGGGTCTTAACTTTGCGACCCCAAAACCTACTGTATGTTCCCGGAAGAAAAAAATACCACACAGTCAACTACCCCTGTTCAACAGCAGGTAGTTGCTATTTCCAATATTATTGACTTTAATACAACAGCTATTAAGGAACAGATGAAGGAAGTACAAATGGAAGTAAAGTCCGTTATGGAAGGTGCAATCGTAGATTCTTCCAAACTGAGTTTTAACTTTACTGTATAACAACCACCATTGTCCAAAAAGCTTTATTCCGTCTTGCCATTTTCTGCTGACAACCTTGCAGAAGCTCTTTCTAATACTTTAACTCCGTCGGAAAAGGTTAGAACCAAAAAGCATTATACATACTTCAATGAATATCTAGGCGACTCTGGTGATAGTCTCAACGCTAAAACAATTGTCATTGAACACAAGTACATCAGTAAATCCTACTTGATGGACTTCTCAAGTTATTATTCTACCTGCTTTAGTGAGTATGATCGTTTCTGCAAAAGGGTACATTTCTTTTCAAAAGCATTTTCCAAAAGAACCTTCAATGCGGCAATTAAAAACCCTACCGGTTCAGGCAATGCTATTTGGGATAGCTATTTAGGGTACATTGTTGTAAAACCACTTCCTTCTATACCAATTGGTGCTACCCTTTTAAAAACATACAATCATACTGATTCGGATAAAAGATTCTTTCCTTCTACTAAAGAGTATAAAATTAATTTATTTGGGAAGGAAATTACTATTAACTCACTTGCTTTTCAAGAACAGGATTCAGTAGTAGGTGCATGTGCTTCCAGTGCTTTGTGGAGTGCATTTCACAAAACATCTCAGCTTTTTCAAACTCCGCTACCATCACCGAGTGATATTACAAAATCAGCAAAGAATTTATTTCAAAATTCAGGCAGGACTTTTCCAAACAGCGGATTAGATCATTACCAGATAGGTAATGCAATTGAGTCAGTAGGTTTGGTTTCAGAATTACGGAATAGCAGCAAGTTTTCCGATGTAGGCTATCTGAAAGCCTTTATTTATGCATACAATAAAATGGGCCTTCCAGTTCTGCTTGGAATTAAATTCGCTGGTTTGGGGGGCCATTTAATAACTGTCACTGGTTTCAAAAAATCAAATGACACAACTTTTCCCCGTGATATAAAGATGTCATTAAAGGCATCGAAGATTGATAGGCTTTATGCCCACGATGACCAGGTTGGTCCTTTTTCAAAACTCGGGTTTGATATCCACAATGATTTTGAAACAAGCTGGCTTAAAGACGATGGAACAAAAATGTCAGCAACACTGGTAAGTGTATTTATCCCGATCCACCATAAAATACGGCTAACATTTGAAAATATTTATGCCAAAGTCAGGTGGATGGATTTTTATTTCTTACAGCGTTTAACTACTGCGGAAATTTATTGGGATATATATCTTGACTTTTCAAATGAATACAAAAAATCTGTCCGGGAGTCCGCTTCAATTCCTGGGAATTTAAAGTTCTCATTGCTTACAGAGCCACTACCAAGACATGTTTGGGTTGCAAAAGGGTTTGTCAATGAAGAATGTATGATAGAACTACTTTTCGATGCCACTCAGATTGCATCAGCTGATTTTTGCATAAAGATTAATATTTATAATTATTCCTTAAAGACACTACTACGTGACGACCTATTAAATGATACGATGAAAAATTATTTCATTGAAAAGTTGGGTAAGGCTTTTTTAAACTTATTAACTACGGCAACATAGAATCTATTTTTGATGATATTGTGCAAATCCTGTGCAAATGAAAAAGGGTTACAACCCATTATCGGTTGAAACCCTTTACTAGCTTGCTCCCCCTGCTGGACTTGAACCAGCGACCCTCTGATTAACAGTCAGATGCTCTAACCAACTGAGCTAAGGAGGAATACCTTCCCTTTCGGGGTTGCAAAAATAGGGTTTTTAGCTTTTCAACAAGGTATTCACAGTCAATTTTTACCGAAAAATATTCCAACCGCTGCTTTCCTCCATTCCCACATAAATACCATTCTCCCGTTGTTCCACCGGCCAGTGTTTCAGGTAATAGCCTTCGCCACTGGTATTTCGTCCGTTTTCTATGTTGAATTTGTATCGATGAAGAGGGCAAACCACATTTCCCAATGCATCAATATATCCATCTGCCAGTATCCCGCCGGCATGGGGACATTTGTAAGCAAAAGCAAATAATTGTTCATTACGGAAGCCGATGCATATCTTTTTATCATTTACCACCGCCACGGCAATATTATTATCAGCAAACTCCAGTTCATTGATATGTTCCGCAACCTTATGCCAGCTGTATTTTTTTTCACTCATAGTTATTAAGCAAAATTAAACGGAGAATACGGTATTGCTCTTTCCCGTCTCCAAAAATGAATTGGCTACTTTTGCACCGTTTATTACAAACATAATTTATGAAGGTAAGTACAATGCGTTCTATTGACAGGTGGGTGGGCATTCCCATTTGTTTTGCAGTAAGCCCATTCCGTTGGTTGGCCGATAGAATTCGTGGTGCCAGGAAAACAGCCCCTGATACCAGCCGTACTTTATTTATTGAGTTGTCAGAAATGGGCAGCGCCGTTATTGTGGATCCGGCCATGCGCAAATTGCAATTAGAAGGTAAGGCACAGATTTACTTCGCCATCTTTAATAAGAATTATAAAAGCCTCGAAATTTTAAAAACAGTAAAAGAAGAAAATGTTTTTAAAATGAATGCGGATAATTTTATTGCACTGGTGTTGGATGTATTTCGGTTTATGGTTTGGTGCCGTAAGAAAAAAATTACTACCGTTATTGATCTGGAATTGTTTTCCCGCTTTACTGGCCTGCTTAGTTTTTTCAGTGGTGCAAGAACAAGAATTGGCTTTACCAATTTTCATGATGAAGGATTGTACAGAGGTCATATTGTAAATCGTCCTGTTCGTTATAATCCGCATGTACATATCGGCGTCAATTTCATTTCACTGGTCAATAAAGCGTTGGACAAGTTTGATAATCCATATGCAACAGAACCAGTACACCCACATGAACTGCAATTGGCAAGAGCCATCGTTCCGCCAGAAGCAATTACCAACATCAATGTTAAAATAAAGCAACTCTATCCAGCATGGCAAGGTGAGAAGGTCGTTTTATTAAATGCAAATGCATCTGATATGTTGCCGCAACGACGCTGGCCACAGGATAATTTTGCAATGGTAGCTGCAAATCTTTTACAACAGCATACTGATATTGTAATTATCGCTACAGGTTCACCAGCAGAAAAACAATATGTAGAAGAAGTAGTGAAGAAAGTTGGTCATCCAAAATGTATCAACTCATCTGGCTTTTTTTCGTTTGATGAATTAGTGCCGTTGTATTCTGTCAGCACTTGTATGCTAACGAACGATTCTGGTCCTGCACATTTTGCATCAGTTACATCATTAAAAGTTTTTGTATTATTCGGTCCGGAAACACCACATCTATATTTACCCTTGGGTGGAAATGCAGAACCTTTTTATCTTGGCTTACCATGTTCGCCTTGTGTAAGTGCAGCCAATCATCGCAAAACAACTTGTGTTACACGACCATGCATCACCGGCATTCAACCAGTAGCGGTATTGGAACGACTGCATACATTTATTAAGGAAAACAAGTACTACAATTTGTAGCCCAGCTGTGTTACTACTCCCGGATAAGCCGGGACGGGTATCATCGTTCTCGCCTGAGGCGAGACGTCGCACTCTTGTACAGAAGGAACTCTACTCGCCATTTGCGAAGTCACAGATAAATAGTATACTCTCCGAATATCAAGACTTGTTTCTTGCACCTTGTTCCTTGTGCCTTCATTACAACAACTTCACCAAATAATTTCTCGTCAACGCCTTCTCTCTGGTTCTTTTATCAAGAAACTCTTTCGTCAACATCGTTACATGAAACTCGGGTAATTCCTTAAGCACAGTATGCGGCACTGCATTTTTTTGCAGATCTTTTAGATCGCCTTCCGTAATAAACCAGATTCCTTTTTTTGCAATGGAATCTGTTGTAAGGGTATTTGCATCTGCAATGATCATCGTGTCTTTCAAATAAAATTCAAAGGCCGGCGAATAAATATTCTTTCGTACCCCCGGCACATCCGGATGATTTTTATTGATATAAAAAGCAGCTTCATCGCCTGATTGGTATTTCATTAAGTCAGGATAAAAGCACCAGTTAATATAAAGGTTGAGGATGAGACAAGCCAATCCCGCCCTAAAAAGCGATAAGGATAATTTATTTGTCTTGATTTTTAAATGCAAGAGTAATAGTATTATAACAAGTGCAATAATTAAGATTACTGCAATTATTGGAAACTGTGCCGGCGTATAAAAAGCTTCCAAAAGCACAACAACAAGAATCAAAATAACAGTAACAATATGATTGATGATTGTTGCAGTTGTAACCTGCTTCATCTTACAAACATAATTTGCTGTCAGTATCGCCAGCATTGGGAAAATTATATTGGCATAATATGGCAACTGAAATTTCGACAGCGAAAAAATAAATAACGTAAGCAAGCTGGCGGATAATGTATACCATTCAGCAGGCATACCATCTTCGAACTTTATTTTTTTAAATCCACTTTTTATTTTATTGGCCAATGCCGTATACATTAATAAACACCAGGGAAGAAAAGCCCACAGCAGTGTATGGAAAAAGAAAGTTGAATCGCCTTTTCCTTTTATTGGTCCGCTATTAGTAAAGCGACCAAACTGGCTATCCCATAAAAAAAATCGAATGCCCGACACATTGTTTTTTCCAAACACTATTTTTTCAGGATGGTTATCAAACTGGTACCAAAGGCTATATAACTCAGGCGTAATAAATAATGCAACGAGAATTCCTGCTACCAACCATCTCCAATGAAATAGCTGCTTCCAGTTTTTGGTGATAATTAATTGTCCTGCTACTGCACCACCAATAGGAATCAATGTAAAAACTCCTTTCGTCATTACCGCACAGCCGGCAAATAAACAAGCGGCTACCAAATGCCACCCAATATTTTTTTTCAACGCATTCGCAAAATGATAAATAGAGGCAATCAATAACCCGGTAAGAAAAGGTTCGGCCCTAACATCTGTATTAGAAATAATTATATGCAATGTGCTGAGCAAAATAAAAACAGCCCATAGTGCAATGGCTTTATTATAAAATTGCTTTGTAAATAGATAGGTGTAATATGCCCCAAGCATTGTAAAAAGTATCCCCGGTAGTTTATACGCCCAGGTGTTCATGCCAAATACTTCAAAGAAGAATGCAGTGATCCAGAATGGAAAATGTGGTTTGTCTAGCCAGTCGGCACCTTGAAAATAAAGCTCCCAGTAATTATTCCGCAGCACCATTTGTTTGGAAACAGAAGCATACACTCCTGCATCAGGATCCATTAATGGTACAAACAACCCGCTAAAATTAACCAGCACCGCCAGGCCAATAAAAAAATACAACCATCTATACTCTTGGGAAGAATGGGCTTCACTGCTGGTCATCTAATATTATTTAATACAGAAAGTCTGTTTTGTATGGATACCGGATGCGGTACAGCTCTCTCACTTTTTCCAGTATGTTTTGTCGCAATACATCAATATTCCTTTTTTCAATAGCAGAAACAAAAACAGCATTGCCGTTGGTTTCGTTGTTCCATCTGTCTCTTAGATCTTGCAGTATTTCTTGCTTGGTGCTGTCATCAAGCCATTCATCAAACGTCTGCGTTTCGTACAGATCCATTTTATTGAAAATGGTCAGTGTTGGTTTTTCAAACGCATTCAATTCCTGCAATGTTTTATTTACAACACCCAACTGATCTTCATAGGCCGGGTGAGAAATATCAACTACATGCAATAAAATATCAGCTTCTCTTACTTCATCCAAAGTACTTTTAAAACTTTCCACCAAATGGTGAGGAAGTTTACGAATAAAACCAACTGTATCACTCAATAAAAAAGGAGTGGTGTCAAAAACAACTTTGCTGGTTGTTGTATCTAGTGTTGCAAACAATTTATTCTCTGCAAATACATCTCGTTTGCTGAGCAAATTCATGATCGTTGATTTACCTACGTTGGTATAACCAACTAGTGCCACCCGAATAAACTCACCCCGGTCTTTGCGTTGGGTAAAAGCTTGTTTATCTATTTCCAGCAATCTTTTTCGCAGCAATGAAATCTTATCTCTAACAATACGACGGTCGGTTTCAATTTCTGTTTCACCGGGTCCTCTTGTACCTATACCGCCTCCCAAACGTTCAAGGTGCTTCCACATACCACGAAGCCGTGGTAATATATATTGGTATTGCGCCAGCTCTACCTGTGCTTTGGCTTGTGCAGTTTTTGCCCTGCTTGCAAAAATGTCAAGTATCAGATCAGATCGGTCAATTACTTTAACCTCAATTGCTTTTTCAATATTATTGATCTGTGCACCTGTTAGCTCATCATCGAAAATAACAACCCGAACATCTTTTCCTTTTACATACTTACCTATTTCTTCCAGCTTTCCTTTGCCAACAAAACTGCGGCTATCGGGATGTTGTAATTTTTGAGTAAACCGTTTTACGGTTATTGCTCCAGCGGTTTCAGCTAAAAATGCTAACTCGTCAAGGTACTCGTTTACTTGTTGCTCGGTTTGGTCTTTTTGTATTACACCCACCAACACAGCTTTTTCTTCCCGTAAAATATTATTTTTCTTATCCAGCATAATTAAAAAGGCCATTCACATTAGCGAAAGGATGTGCAAATGTACTACTATCTTAATTTGTTGTTTAGTATGATGGCCTATATGAAAAAAGCGATTCCTTTTAAAGAATCGCTTTTGAATATTATGTTGTATTTAATAAGACTTTTTCTTACTTACAGGCCACTTAATGTTAAACCGATGGAGAAAGGTCGTATTACAGGACCTGCACCATCATTCAACAAGGGGGTAAAAGCGTAGCTACCGAATAATGTAAAATGCCCTGTTCCTACACGAGCCATAGCCGACAATCTTACTTTATTGAAAAAATTCTTACTTGCTTCTTTCATTACAAAGTCATTAATATCACTTCCGCTCCTGTTTTGCAGTTTCGCATTGCGGGTATGTGCATTAATCAGCGTACCAACTTTTACGCCGATAGCCGCCTTAAGTCCTTTACCTGTTAATGGGTTAGCCGCATATCTAAATTCAATAGGAGCTTCTGCATAAACGGTTGCCAGTTTAGTTTTTTTGAAATTATTTGTATCACCTACATTGGTAAATCGTAAGGTGGTCGTAGGATCTTTGATACCTACATTAGTTTTAGTAAACAACATGTGATCGGAAGCAATACCGGGGCCAAAAGCCATGCTCAGGTGCGGATTTGTTTTGAAAGGAAAATCAAACATGAAATACACATTGATGGTTTTTGAGATGCCACTCGTATTAAGTGTGTCCGGAATGCCCGCCCAACCTAGATAGCCAAATTGAATCAAAAAATGATCATTTGCCCTGTTAGACAGGTCAATTTTTTCTTTTTTCTTTGGAGTTACAGGTGTTTCCTGTGCCATCAGTGAAATACTAAAAAAGGCACCGATAGAAAGCAATAAAATCTTCTTCATAATTTTTAAGTAGTGGGCAAATGTATTTTCATCCCGGTTAACAAAAGGTTAAAGAGCCTTTGTATAATATATTATAACAAAGCCCCGGCGAAAACCCGGGGCAATTTAAGTGGACCCTGCAGGGCACGATCCTGCGACCCCCTGATTATGAGTCAGGTGCTCTAACCAACTGAGCTAAGGGTCCTGCGGTTAAGCGGCTGCAAAAATATAAAAAAGCATTGTATTTATGTCACTAAAATAATAATGGGAAATCCTTAGATTTACAAGGTTAAGGCTTATGGACCAGAATGATGATATAAAACGATTGCTTGCTGCTATTTCTATTAACGCCGATCAGGTTGCGTACAAGGAATTATTTGTTCTATTACATAGCCGGTTGAAACAGTTTGCCTATTCTATTTTAAGATCAAAAGAAGAAGCTGAAGAGCTTGTTTCGGATATATTTATCCGTATTTGGGAAAAAAGAAGTCAGCTTACAAGTATTGAGTCTCCACTCCTTTATTTTTATACAACTGCAAAAAACCTTGCAATAAACCGGCTAAATAAGCAAAAAAGACAAGTGCCACACTCTCCCGAAGGCTGGCAAGTTCAGTTGCAAAGCATTTATTTCGATCCTGAACAATTACTATTAACGGAGGAAATGATGCAAAAAATCAGACAGGCAATCAACGATTTACCTCCCCGGTGCCGCCTCATTTTTAAATTAATTAAAGAAGATGGATTAAAGTATAAAGAAGTAGCCGAACTATTAGAACTTTCAGCCAAAACTATAGAAGCACAAATGGCAATTGCATTGCGCAGGTTAGGCAAATGCATGCAGTTGGAAATCAATCAATTATCTCCAAGAATGGCAATTTCAAAAAAATAGTTAATTTTTTTTAGGGGTTTTTGGAACGTTTTATTGTCCTCATTTTAATAATCAACAAACCACTTAATGAGTCAGGAGAAGTTTTGGGTTCTATTTTCCAAAAAGGTTGCTGCAGAGGCATCCAACGACGAAATTATCGAGTTGGAGAGGCTTGTACAGGAACATCCTGAATGGCAGTTTGCAATTCAAAATCTTGAAGATCTATGGCGTCACCAACCCAAGCCTGTTGATAGCCTGGAGGCAGAAGATGCCTATATATTACATCTCAATAGAATTAACGAGCAAAACATTGCTTTTGACGATTATAAAAATGAAGCACCTGTTTACTCACTTCAGCGAAATAAAAAATGGTATTGGGCCGCAGCTATTTTAGTTATTGCTTCTACGGGTCTTTTCGCATTAACGCAGTTAAATAAAGGAGAGAAAAATAATGCACTTGCTTCTTATGTAAATGAAGTGTCAACAAGACCTGGCTCAAAGTCCAAAATTCAATTACCAGATGGCTCTATGGTTTGGTTAAACGCAGGAAGTAAACTCACTTACACAAAGGACTTTGGAAAAAAAAACAGGGAAGTAGTTTTAACTGGAGAAGCGTTTTTCGATGTTACTAAAAATCCTGAAAAACCATTTTTAATTCAAACTAACAGCATTAATATAAAAGTACTTGGAACAGCATTTAATGTAAAGGCTTATCCGGAAGATAAACAAACAGAAACAAGCCTTATCCGTGGAAATATCGAAGTAACCATTAAAAACCGCCCGAACGATAAAATATTTCTTTCCCCAAGTGAAAAACTAGTTGTTGAAAATATCGTTGCAATTGAAAATTATAAAAACGAAAAAAAGCAAAATAGTACTTCCCGGCCCACAATAAAAGAAAGCTATTCAGTAGCCTCTCTTGTGCCTAAATTATCGATCAATAAATTAAAATACAGTCCTGTTGACAGTACGGTTGCGGAAACACAATGGATAAATAACAGGCTTGTATTTAGAGATGAATCTTTTGAAGAGCTGGCCACAAGGCTTGAAAGGTGGTATGATGTATCAATAGAGTTAAAGGATGCCTCTTTGGAAGATGCACGGCTCAATGGAATTTTCCAATCAGAAACGATTGTACAGGCATTGGAAGCTTTAAAAATTTCGGTGCCCTTTTCATATGAACAAAAAGGAAATAAAATAACTATTTACAAATAACTGATTTTTAATAATTATGATTGTTTTGAACAATACATCTTAGTTTAAGAAAGCCGTAGCAAGCGGTTGCTAAAAACTTGAATGTAGTTTTCCGACCGAGGAAGCCTGATTGCTTAACCTTTCAAATTTTTTAACATGAGAACAATACAAACGACTGCTTTTTTTAAAAACAAGTATCTTCATGGGAAGATTTCCAGAATTATGAAACTAACGATTGCACTATTAGTATTTGCCTGCCTGCAGGTATCTGCTAAAGGATGGTCGCAAGAAAGAATTACCTTAAAACTCACAGGGGTTGAATTGAAGAAAGTGCTTTTTGCTATCGAAAAGAAAAGTACTTATCGTTTCCTGTTTACAGAAGACGCTGTAAAGGGAAAACCAAGAGTATCTGTTAATATGGAAGAAGCTACGGTTGCAGATATTTTAGATAATATTTTAGAAAATACAGGGATAACTTATAAAGTACTAGACTCTAAACTCGTAGTATTAAAAGAAGGAATGAATGCTGCGGAAATTATTTCGCAGGAAGTACGGATTACAGGAAAAGTAACTTCTGCTTCCGGGGAGCCGCTTTCCGGTGTTTCTGTTTTTGTAAAAGGATCCAGAACCGGTACAGTTACTGACGCTAACGGTAATTTCAGTATTACTGTGCCTGATGATGCAACACTTGTGTTTAGTTCTGTTGGTTATGAGAACATGGAGGTTTCAGTACAAGGGAAAACTTCTCTTACTGTAAGTCTTAAACAATCTGAGAAATTGCAGGATGCTGTAGTTGTAATTGGATATGGTACTGCCAGTAAAAGAGACTTAACGGGATCAATTGTAAAAATTGCAGGTAAAGATGTAGCTGATAAGCCTAACGTTAATCCAGTTGCCAGTTTGCAAGGTCGTGTTGCTGGTTTGTCTGTTGTAAACAACGGAACACCAGGTGCGGCTCCGGATATTCGTATCCGTGGTACAATCAGCATAGGTTCCGTAAGGCCTTTGTATGTAGTGGATGGTGTATTCAATGATAATATCGATTACATCAACCCTAATGATATCGAGTCTATCGAAATTTTAAAAGACCCTTCTTCGTTGGCCATATTTGGAGTAAGAGGTGCTGCTGGTGTTATCGCTATTACTACTAAAAAAGCAAAAGCCGGACAGGTTACTGTTAACTATAATAATTCTTTTGGCTTTAAAAAACTGGTTGACAAAATTGAATTAGCCAGTGCGCAAGAGTTTATTACGTTATACGAAGAAGAAAAAGTGAATATTGGTGCTAACTCACCCTTTGATTATACATTATGGAATGCTAATACAGACTGGATAGATGCGGTAACAAGAACTGGTAAATTCAACTCACATAATATCAGCGTTTCCGCCAGTACAGAAAAGAATAAATTCAACATGGGCATTGGCTATGTGGGTGATGAAGGTATTATCCGCCATCAAAAACTAGAGAAAATACTTTTCTCTATCAGCGATGAGTTTAAAATAAGCAAAGCAATTAAAGTTGGATTTAATTTTAATGGCGTTCGTCAAAATAATCCTTACGGGTATGCTGCCGATGTGTTGAACGATGCAAGGAAAGTAGCACCGATAGTACCTTCCGGCACTAAAAACTTTTATACTAAAAATCCATATGGTATCGATAGTATAAACCAGGTGTTGTATTATGAACTCCCTTCTATTCAAAACTCAGGGGTGGTAAATCCATTGATACAATTGGAAAATGAATGGGATAAAACAATTAACATTGAGTATCGCTCTGTAGCAAGTGTATTTGCTGAAGTTAATTTTTTACGGGATTTCACTTTCAGGTCCACTTTATATGCAGATATGAGTACCGTTAACAAGAGGCAATATGTGCCATTGTATAACTCATACGATCTGGCAAACGATAAAGCCTTTTTGATTAGCCCTGCAACTAAAGTGTTCGAAAATGATGACACTTATAGAAAATTTCAGCAGGATTATATACTTAACTATAAAAAGAAGTTTGGGGATCATAATTTAGCATTGGTAGGTGGATTTACTACCTACTACAGAGGTAAGTTCTTAAGAAGAGCTACTGTTAATCAAAGTTCTACAGGTGCTGCTATACCAGATGATAAACGTTTCTGGTATATCAGCAACGGTTTTGGCGACTTGCAGTCACAGCGTTCCTCTTCCGTACAATCAGAGGCTACCACTGTTTCTGGTTTGTTCAGAGCTTTGTATAACTACCAGAATAAATATTATTTGAACGGTACGTTCAGAAGAGATGCATCTTCGCAAATTTCTCCTGCTAACAGAGCCCAAAATTTCTGGGCCGTAGGTGCTGCTTGGGAAATGACCAGAGAAAACTTCATGCAGAATCAAAAGATTTTTGATTTTGTAAAATTGAAAGCTTCAGTAGGATTGTTGGGTAACCAAAATACTGAAATACCGAATCTAGGTACGGATTATCCTTTCTATCCGGGCTTAGTGAGCGGTGCGGCTGCCGTATTTGGCAACAATATATACACGGCTTATCAGTCTGCCTTTATACCTGACCCTAATTTAAAATGGGAAACTGTTTCAGCTAAAGAAATTGGAGTTGAAGCTGCTGCGTTTTCTAACAGGTTGACTTTTGAAATTGCTTATTTTGATAAACTAACAAAAGACCTGATGACTTTGATACCAGGACCAAGTGGTACTAGACCCGGCTTAACTAATATCGGAAGTATAAAAAATAATGGATTTGAGTTATCAGCTACCTGGTTACAAAAACTATCAAGGGATATGACCCTTACCATTGGCGGTAACCTTACAACGTATAATAATAAAGTAGTAGAACTGGCGTCTAAAGATTTTGCTATTATTGACGGGCCTAACAGAACTGTAGTAGGCCAACCAATCGGTTCTTTTTTTGGTTATATAGTAGAAGGTATCTACCAATCCTATGCAGATAAATTAGCATCACCGGTAAATACAGAGTTTTCTTATGGCCCTGGCGATTTAAAGTACAGAGATGTAAATGGTGATGGTGTGATTAATACAGCCGACAGAACATTTATCGGTAATCCAACTCCTGATTTTACCTATGGGGGTAATGTTAGCTTATCTTATAAGGGATTTGATTTAGGGGTAGATGTAAATGGTGTTTATGGTAATGAAATTTTCAGAAACTGGGGAAGTACGGAGTCGCCATTTCAGCGGGTTAATTACGCTAAGTTTAAGGTAAACAGGTGGACTGGGGAAGGCACTTCTAATTGGGATCCAATCCTTGGTCAGGATCGTCGTATTAATTATGAAAACTCTACTTACTCTATTGAAGACGGAAGTTATTTCAGGATTAGAAATATTCAGGTAGGTTATAATTTTACAACCCAGACAGCTTCAAAAGTAAAGGCAAAAAACATCAGGATCTTTGCAAATATTCAAAACCTTAAAACATTTAAGAATAATCTGGGTTATACACCTGAGTTTGGCGGTAACGCAGTATCATTTGGCATTGATAATGCAGGTGGTGCCATTCCTGTTGTTACCACATTTGGACTTAACGTTACATTTTAAAAAATAATATAAACGACAAGCATATGAAAAAAAGAATAACTAGTACAGGAAGGCTTCTCCTTCTATTAATACTGCCTGTTCTGTTTATGGTTAGCGGCTGTAAAAAATTTTTAGACCGCAAGCCACTAACCGCTACATTAGATGATGTAAAGCAGGGTGGGATTGAAGGACAGGTTTTTGCAATTTACAGTGCTATTAAAGATTATGATATTGGTAATGTTTTTGGTGGTATTCCCTGGCAGGGTATGCATAACTTCCGCTCAGATGACTCTGAAAAAGGTAGTGATGCCGCTGATGGAGCAGAGTGGGTAGCCCCCATGGACAATTTCCAATATGTAAAAGATTTCTGGGCTTCTAATTTTTATTGGGACGGCCATTATCAATTAATAAGCCTGGCTAATATAGCCATTCAAACAGCTGATTCGCTAGGGTTAACTGGCCCGGAATCAAACGCAAACATTGCAGAAGCAAGATTTTTCAGAGCTTTTGCTTACTTCGACCTGGTAAGAAGTTTTGGAGATGTACCTAAAATTGATTTTAGAATTTATACACCGGCACAAGGTAATGTGGCAAAATCTCCAGCTTCGGTGATATATGCGCTAATTGATGCAGATTTGCAATATGCAGCTGCTAATCTACCAACTGTATGGGGTGCTCAATACCCTGGACGCTTAAGCAGTGGTGCAGCGAAAGCACTTCATGCAAAGGCTCATTTATTTAGAGGTAACTGGGCTCAAGCCTTAGCATTAGGCCAGCAAGTAATTGGTTCTGGTCAGTATGCATTATACTCAAGCTATCATGGCATCTTTAAAGATGCAGGTGAAAATAGCAGCGAATCAATTTTAGAGTGGCAAAATTATATGGGTCCAAATCGTACAGACGACCGTGGCTCATGGTATGCAACTTGTCAGGGAGTAAGGGCTCCTAATTCCAGCGGATGGAATTTGGGCTGGGGATGGAATACTCCAACAGACGCATTTGTAAACCATTTTGAAGCCGGCGATCCAAGAAAAGGTTCTTCAGTTTTATTCAGCGGCCAGTCTGATGATATTGCAACAGGAGGTTATGGCGGCACATTGCCTAATTATATTTTAGATCCGGTTCCGGGGCCATTACCAAGAAAATACTGGAATAAAAAAGTATATGCTGATCCTGCTGTTAGAGCATCTACCGGTTGGCTTGATGCTGCTTATTGGATTAATCAGCGGGTAATACGTTATGCAGATGTATTGTTGATGGTGGCAGAATGTTTAAATGAGACAGGTGCTGGTTCGCAAGCAGCCCCGTTGGTTAACCAGGTAAGAAGCCGGGTTGGTCTTACAGGTATTACCTATGTAGATCAAGCGCAAATGAGAGCTGCTATTAAAAAAGAGAGAAGAAGTGAACTTGGTTTAGAAGGTGAACGTTTCTTTGATTTGGTAAGATGGGGAGATGCTGTATCTGTGCTTGGCCCACAAGGTTATCAAAATAGATGCAGGTTTTATCCAATACCGCAACCTGCTATTGACAGATCAGGAGGTGTATTAATTCAAAATCCAGAGTGGTAATTTTTCAATATGGTTATACTGCGGGTAAATTTTTAGTCGCAGTATAACTCAAATAACAAACAAAACTTAGCATATGAAAAAAGGAATCTATTCAATAAAATATCTGGCCTCCTGTATTGCATTGAGTGCTGTTTTATTTTCTTGCGATAAAAAAGATAGGCCGGAATTGGGTGATTATGTAAAAGATGCCAACGCACCGGGTGGGCCATTAAAATTTTATACTGCATTTGATGGTACCACAGCTAATCCATTAATGAATGCGGTGGATAGCATACGGGCAAATTTTGCTGCTGATAATCCCTTTACTACTGTTGATGGTGTAACAGGCAAAGGCGTTAAGGGGGTTGCAGCAAAAGATAAAGCTATTAAATATCCTTCAGCAAATGATTTTGCAAAATCAACGAGTATTACTGTAGCATATTGGTTAAAAAATTCGCCAGCTACAGATGGTGAGCCTGAGTTTCATTTTTCATTACCCTCAACAGATTTCTGGCATGAGAGTGCTATGTTCCTTTTAGTAGAAAAAGGCGGACCCGACCCTAGTAACAGCACTACTTCTCAAATGGCATGTACGTTTGCGGTACAGGATAATTGGGTTGAATTTAGAGGCGTTAACAGGTTGCCGAACGTATTGGATGGTAACTGGCATCATCTTGTATTTGTATATGATGAAACAACTTCTAAAGTAACTGCCTATGTAGATGGGGTTGCTACAACTTATACAGGATCAGGTAATGTACTTGCTCCGGGCGGAACCCCCTTAGGCGCCTTACAATTTAAAAATGTATCCAATTTTGTATTAGGTGGTTGGAACAGACATGTTGCCGGTGCCGGCGGAGCACAGGATGCATGGATTCATTCTTTCTCAGGTTCTATGGATCAGTTCCGTCTTTATGGTAAAGCACTTACTGCTTCTGAAGTACTGGCACTTTATAATAGCAAATTGTAATTATTGAAATTCTTTTAGGAATCGCAGAATATAAGCAGTGGGAATATAAAAAAAGAATTTATTGCATGAACAGACATATTTTTCAACGGCTTTGCTTTTTTTTTCTTCTTGTGCCAGTGATATTGATGTATAGCAGTTGTAAAAAGAAATCTACATTATTCTCATCACTACCATCATCACAGACTAATATCTCTTTTGCCAATAACCTGGAAGAGAAAAAGCTATTTAACATTCTTTATTACCTCTACTACTACAATGGAGGCGGGGTTGCCATTGGCGATATAAATAATGATGGGTTACAAGATGTTTTTTTTACTGCGAATAAAAAAGGCGGAAACAAGCTTTATCTTAATAAAGGAAATTTTGAGTTTGAAGACATAACGGAAAAAGCCTCAATGGCTGGTAAAGCAGATTGGTGTACTGGTGTTGTAATGGCGGATGTTAATGGCGATGGATTACTGGATATCTATGTTTCTACAGTGAGTCAAAAATATGGACTTACCGGCCACAACGAATTATACATTAATAAAGGAAACTTAGCATTTAGTGAAGAATCAGCTTTGTATGGGTTAAACACTTCCTGCTTTACAACCCAATCTGCTTTTTTTGATTACGATAGGGATGGAGATCTTGATTGTTACATTCTCAACCAATCGCACCACCCGCATGCCAATATAGTAGATACCATAAACAGAAAGGGATACGATTCTTTATCAGGAGATAGATTATACAGAAACGATGGGCCGCCATCTATAAATGCTGATGGAAAACGTACTGGTGGATTTACTGAGGTGTCAAAAGAAGCAGGTATATATCAGAGCAATCTGGGTTATGGACTTGGCTTAGGTGTTGGTGACATTAATAATGATGGTTGGGATGATATCTACATTGGAAATGATTTTCATGAAAATGATTATTACTATGTGAATAATAAAAATGGAACATTTACAGAAAGTAGTGCAGCACATTTCCGGCATTACAGCCGTTTTAGTATGGGCAATGATATTGCGGATTATAATAACGACGGCCAGTTAGATATTATTACCGTTGATATGCTTCCACCAGATGAAAAAATTTTGAAAACATATGGCAGCGATGAAAACCCGGATATTTATAAAGTAAAATTAGAGTTGAGAGGCTATCAAAATCAGTATTCCAAAAATTGCTTACAACGTAATAATGGGAATGGAGTAAGTTTTAGCGAAACTGCTTTACAAAGCGGTGTGTCTGCTACTGATTGGAGCTGGAGTCCATTATTTGCAGATTTTGATAATGATGGCAATAAGGACTTATTTATTACAAGTGGTATAGAACGCAGACCCGTGGATCTTGACTTTATCCGTTTTGCCGACAAGCAAAAAGCACAGGGCATCGATAACACGGATAAATATGATCAGGAAACAATTAATGCTATGCCGGAAGGAAGCTCACATCCTTTCTTGTTTCAGGGCGATGGTGTTTCTTCTTTTAAAGACGTTAGTGATGTATGGGGAACAAAAAAATTAAGAGGATGTTCTAACGGTGCGGCTTATGCTGATCTTGATAATGATGGGGATCTGGATTTAGTAGTAAATAGTTTAAATGCACCAGCATTAGTTTTAAAAAATAATACAGCAGCTTCCAATTATATAACTGTTTCTTTTAAAGGCGATAGCCTTAATACAAAAGGGATAGGTACAAAAGCATGGGTATTCAGTAATGGCAAAATACAATACCAGCAATTAATGCCCATGCGGGGCTTTATGTCTTCGTCTTCAATGCAATTAAATTTTGGATTAGGTGTTGCTACAGCTATCGACAGCCTGTTAATAGTATGGCCCAATCAGCAATATGAACTTATTAAAAACCCGGCCATAAATAAATCTATTCTAATTTCTGAAAGCAATGCACAGAACGAATTTTTGCAGGCCTCCTTTTTTCCTGCAGCAGAACCACTGCAAGATATTACAGCATCTATTGTATGCAACTGGAAACATACTGAAAACGATTTTGAGGACTACAATGTGCAATATTTAATACCACACAAACTTTCTACCAGGGGGCCTAAAGTAGCTGTAGCAGATGTAAACGGCGATGGGCTGGATGATTTTTATGTATGTGGTGCTAAACTGCAACCCGGAGCATTAATGATACAGCAAAAAAACGGGTCGTTTATTGCCTCTGATACATTGCTGTTCAACAAGTATGCTGTAGCAGAAGAAGTGGATGCTATTTTCTTTGATGCCAACGGAGACACATTTCTTGATTTGTTTGTTTTAACGGGTGGCAATGAGATACCACAGAACGAACTTGCGTTGCTTGACAGGTTGTATTTCAACGATGGGAAAGGGAAATTTACAAAAGCTGAAAATCCAATGTCAGTAGTTTTTGAAAATAAATCTTGTGTTACAACCGCAGATGTAGATAATGATGGGGATCAGGATTTATTTGTTGGAAATTTGGCAAGTCCTACTAAATATGGAGTGCCGGTTACTTCCTATCTCTATCTCAATGATGGGAAAGGAAAGTTTACTAAGGCGGGAGACAATATTATTCCCTTATATCAAATCGGCATGGTTACTGCCGCTTCTTTTACAGATATAGATAAAGATGGTTGGCAAGATCTTATAGTAACCGGTGAGTGGATGCCACTAAAAATTTTTAAAAACAACAAAGGAAAATTTGTGCTGTCTGATATTGCTGCCTCTACTGGCTTGTGGCAAACAGTTGAAACAGCAGATGTAAATGGTGACGGGCATATGGACATATTAGCAGGCAACTGGGGTTGGAATAATAAATTCTGGGCTGGTAAGAACGGTCCTGTTAAGCTTTATGTTAAAGATTTTGATTTGAATGGTACAGTAGAACAAGTGCTGGCATACACTGTAGACGGAAAAGAATATACCTTCTTAGCTAAAGATGAATTGGAAAGAGCACTACCAGTTTTAAAGAAAGCTTATCTGAAATATAGCGATGTAGCTGGTAAAACTGTACAATACATGTTTTACGATCTTTTTAAAGATTACAAAGAATTAAAAGCCGAAGTATTAGCTTCTTCTTGTTTTATAAATGATGGCAAGGGAAATTTTAAACGAATGGACTTGCCGTGGAATTTGCAAACAGCGCCTATTTTCTCATTTGAAGCTACCAGGTATAATAACAGGAATGGTTACCTGGCGGCGGGAAATTTTTCAGGAACTATTCCTTACGAAGGAAGATATGATGCACTACAGCCTACTCATTTTTTTTATAATAAAGATAATAGTGGGTTTGCTCATTCATATAGCCTTCCTTCTTTTGATGGTGAAGCCAGGGATATAAAATGGCTGAACACAATTGGAGGAAAAAAGATTTTATTAATTGCAAGAAATAATAAATCAATTAAATTTTATTCAGAAAAAAATTGAGTGTCAAATAATTTGTCAATACTCATCTGATTTAATGAATTATAGAATTTTTTTTATGAAAAAACCTGGCTTATCTATCTGGCTATTTTCACTGCTAACACTTTTTTTATGCGGAGATTGTTCGAATAAAGAAAGTGGCACCCCGCCCGACCCAACACCACCAGCCGTAAATGATATGGATTTCTGGCTAACCAAAGCAGATCAATCTACTCTTTTGCAAAAGCAAAGCGGTATCCTATCTTTTAATACTGTTGCCAACAGCTATCCTTTTGTAGACGTTGATTCAACAACGACTTTTCAATCCATAGACGGATTTGGTTACACCTTAACAGGAGGCAGTGCCTTTCTTATAAATAGTATGTCGGCATCAGCAAAGTCTTCATTGCTTAATGAACTTTTTGGCAATAGCAATACATCTATCGGCGTAAGTTTTTTAAGAGTAAGTATTGGGGCTTCAGACCTGAGTCAGTTTGTATTTAGTTATAATGATTTGCCAACAGGACAAACGGATCCAACGTTGGCTCAATTTACTTTATCAAAAGATACAGTGGATGTTATTCCCCTTTTACAACAAATACTTGCTATAAATCCTGCAATAAAAATTATGGGTTCGCCCTGGAGTGCACCTGTTTGGATGAAAGATAATGGAAGTACTATTGGCGGCAGCCTGCAACCGCAATATTATGGCGTATATGCAAATTATCTCGTTAAGTATATTCAGCAAATGCAGGCAAAGGGTATTCCAATACATTCTATAACAATTCAAAATGAACCTGAGCATGGCGGCAATAATCCAAGTATGTTAATGACGGCTTCGCAGCAGGCAACCTTTATAAAAAATCATTTAGGGCCTGCATTTCAGGCAGCTGGCATAACTACTAAAATTATTATTTTCGATCACAACTGCGATAACCCAGGATATCCTATTGCAATTTTAAATGATGCTGCTGCTAAACCATTTATTGATGGTTCAGCATTTCATTTGTATGGCGGGAATATTTCAGCCATGTCAAACGTACAGTTTGCCCACCCGGATAAAAATTTATATTTCACGGAGCAATGGACCTCCTCTTCCGGCTCTTTCGATGGTGATTTAGCCTGGCATATAAAAAATGTAATGGTCGGCGCTACCCGAAACTGGAGCCGGGTTACTCCCGGAGGATGCACACAATGTAAAGGAGCATTAACTATAAATGCTTCCGCTGTTACAAGAAATGTTAGTTATTATGTAATAGCACATGCTGCCAAATTTGTACCGCCCGGCTCTGTACGTATTAATAGCGGGTTGGTTGCAAATTTGCCAAACGTTGCGTTTAAAACTCCTTCCGGAAAAAAAGTTTTAGTAGTGCTTAACGATCATAGTTCAGCTTTTGGTTTTAATATCCGTTATAAAGGTAAATGGGTTGCGGCTGCATTGCCTGCTGGTGGGGTAGGTACCTATATTTGGTAATTATTAATAATTATTTGGTATGAAAAAAAATATTTTCTTTACTGCTATTATCGTAAGCTTAATTTCTTGCTCAGATAAAAAAGATGAAGACACTACAAATAAGCTGCCTTCATTTTCTACAGAAGGAAAAAAAGTGGTTGTTTACACCACTGCGGACAGCACGGATTATCGGCTCTCTGCTACTGATACATTAGAGTTTACTGAAAAAGGACAACCTTTTGAAAATGAAGTGTCTGTATTTGTAGATCCGGATAAAACATTTCAAACATATTTTGGTACTGGCGCAGCATTAACAGATGCATCAGCAGAAACATTTTACAAACTTCCTAAAGAAAAGCAACAAGAGGTTCTCACCGCTTTTTTTGATAAGGATAAAGGTATTGGGTATACAGTAGCCCGTACCAATATCAACAGTTGCGACTTTAGCAGTGATATGTATACGTATGTAGCCGATAATGACAAGGAGCTAAAGACATTTAATATTGAGCATGATAGAAAGTATAAAATACCTTTTATAAAAGAAGCAATGAAAGCAGCTGGCGGTAAGTTGAATTTGTTTGCCAGCCCCTGGAGCCCACCAGCCTGGATGAAGGATAACAATAATATGCTGCAGGGTGGTAAGTTAAAACCAGAGTACTTTAACAGCTGGGCTCTTTATTATACAAAATTTATAAAAATGAACCGATGGCTACTCAACGTTGGGAAAGTTGTTTGTACACTGCACAAGAAGAAACAGACTTTTTGAAAAATCACTTAGGTCCAACCATGGAAAAAGAAGGGTTGAAAGACAAAAAGATAATTGTGTGGGATCATAACAGAGATTTGATTTATCAACGGGCACAAACTTATTTTAACGATCCGGAAGCTGCTAAGTATGCCTGGGGTATTGGTTTTCATTGGTACGAAGACTGGAGTGGTGGCACACCTATGTATGAAAATCTACGCAGAGTGTATGAAGCTTATCCGGATAAACATATTTTCTTTACCGAAGGTTGTGCGGAAAGTTTTAATGCCAGCCGCTACAATGCGTGGGTATTAGGAGAGGAATATGGACGTAGCATGATTAATGATTACAACAATGGGATGGTAGGTTTTACCGATTGGAATATTATACTCGATGAAACTGGTGGCCCTAACCATGTACAAAATTTTTGTTTTGCACCGGTACACGGCGATACAAAAACTGGTAAGATTACTTACACCAACTCCTTTTATTATATCGGACACTTTTCAAAATTCATTCAGCCTGGTGCTAAAAGAATTGCCGCAACGGCCAGCAGAAGTCAATTGTTAACTACCGCCTTTAGAAATGACGATGGGAAAACAGTGGTAATTGTAATGAATCAGGGGAATACCAAAACGAAATATTATTTATGGATTAATGGCAAGGCAGCAGAAACAGAGGCTTTGCCACATTCAATAGCAACTTTGATATTTTAACCTATGATAAATATTACCCGTTTATATTGTTTTTTTCTTGTTGTACTTATTTTGCCCGGTATATCCTGCGGGAAAAAAGATACTCCTGCACCACCACCAGTAGTAAAGAACCCCATTTTTGCTTCTGCAACAATAAACGGTATAGCATTAGATAATACTGTATATGGAGTTAATACGCAACCTGTAATCAGATTAAATTTTACCGAGGCATTGTTGCAAAGCACAATTGCTTCAACAATTAGAGAATAGTGATAAATCAGTAGTAATTCAGCCAACCACTTCATTGGCTTATTTAAAAAAATATATTGTAAATGTTAGTACGAGTTTAAAGTCAGCATCCGGGGGTCAATTACAAATCCCGATAAGTAAGACATTTATTACCCGGATTGATTCCTCCAGAAAGTTTGCTGCTATTTCGGATAACGCATTACTTGATCTGGTACAACAACAAACCTTTAAATATTTTTGGGACTTCGCCCATCCTATAAGTGGTTTGGCAAGAGAAAGAAATACATCTGGTGATTTGGTTACTTCAGGGGGCTCTGGCTTCGGTATTATGACAATACCGGTTGCGATCAATAGAAATTTTATTACCCGGGCGCAAGGTCTTGCCAGAATGCAAACCATAGTTGCTTTTTTAAAAAACACCGCTGTAAAAGTAAAAGGTGCTTTTCCGCATTGGCTCAATGGTGCCACCGGTGCTATCATTCCATTTAGTGCAAATGATAATGGTGCCGATCTTGTCGAAACTTCATACTTAATGATGGGCTTGCTTACTGCCCGTCAATATTTTAATGATGCGGGGGCTACAGAAACTGCATTAAGAAATGATATTAATACCCTTTATAATAATGTAGAATGGGATTGGTTCAGACAGGGAACACAAAATGTTTTGTATTGGCACTATAGCCCCGATAAAGGATGGATAATGAATTTACAAATAAGAGGATGGAATGAATGTTTGATCACCTATGTATTGGCAGCATCTTCTACCACTCACGGCATACCCGCATCTGTTTATACTAATGGGTGGGCCTCTGGTGGTGGATTTCTTAATGGAAATACTTACTATGGTCACACATTGCCATTGGGTCCTGCACAAGGTGGTCCATTATTTCTTTCGCAATATTCTTTTATAGGTATCAATCCAAATGGACTTACAGATGCCTTTGCTAATTATGCAACACAAACAAAAAATCATTCATTAATCAATAATAAATATTGTATCGCTAATCCAAGAGGATGGTTTGGTTACAGCGATAGTTGTTGGGGATTAACAGCAAGTGATATTCAAAATGGCTATACCGCCAGTTCTCCGACGAATGATGTAAGTGTAATTGCCCCAACTGCCGCTATTTCTTCCATGCCTTACACTCCAGTTGAATCAATGAAAGCACTAAAATTCTTTTATTATGTATTAGGTGATAAACTCTGGAAGGAGTATGGTTTTATTGACGCTTTTTCATTAAGAGATCTTTGGTTTGCCAGTTCTTTTTTGGCCATCGACCAGGGGCCAATGGTGGTGATGATTGAAAATCATCGCAGTGGGTTATTATGGAATTTATTTACCAGCTGCCCGGAAGTAAAAACGGGTATGTTGAGCCTTGGATTTACAGCACCGTATTTATAAAGATATGCGTAACATAATTTTATCCTTTATCGCTTCCTTGTTACTGATTGCCTCAAAGTCGGCAACAGCTCAAGAAGAGATATCCGTTATATCTTTCAACATCCGATTAGATGTACAATCTGATGGAGAAAACCGGTGGGATGCAAGAAAAGAAAAAGTTACTGGCCTGATGCGTTTTTATGAACCAGGCTTTATCGGTACACAAGAAGTAATGCATCACCAACTTTTATTTATTAAGGAGGAATTGAAAAGCTATGCACATATTGGCGTTGGCAGAGATGATGGAAAAGAAAAAGGTGAATACAGTGCAATATTTTATGACTCATTGAAATTTAACGTAAAAGTACAGGCTACCTTTTGGCTTTCGCCTACACCGGATACAGTGTCAAAAGCATGGGGCGCCAACATTAACCGGATTTGTACCAATACTCACTTCGATCATCAAAGTGCATTAGCAAGAGCAGAATCAGCAAAACTGATCATGAAGAAGATAACAGCACTCAATGAGGAAAAAAAATACCCGGTGATATTTACCGGAGATCTGAATGCACAACCAACTGATGAACCGGTTGTACATGTATCATCGATGATGGACAATGCCAGAACAATTTCTACACAACCACCCTATGGCAGCATCGATACCTGGAATGGATTTCAGTTTGCTAAAAAGCCAACGGGTTGTATAGATTATATTTTTGTATCTAAAGGGAGAGCCTGGCGAGTAGAAAAGTTTGCCACACTCACTGACTCTTATGATATGAAATATCCTTCCGATCATTTTCCTGTGATGGCGGTGTTGATTTTTGGAAAAGACAAATAACTACTTAATAAACTAGCTTGTCAAATATGAGGAAAAGGAATCAGCTATATTTTGCAAAGTTTTTTTTACTGTCTCTATTTTTTTATGTTCCAGGGGTATCTGGCATTCAAAAAAATCTTACTGATTCAGCGTTGCTTGATGTGGTACAAAAGCAAACCTTTCGTTACTTCTGGGATTTTGCACATCCTGTTTCTGGCATGGCACGGGAACGAAGCAATAAAACGTTTGGTTATGGGGATGAAGTGGTAACAACAGGCGGAACAGGTTTCGGTATTATGAGTGTGATTGTGGCTGCCGAACGAAAATGGATTACAAGAGACACCGCTGCAAAGTTTATGCTGAAGATGGTAAACTTTTTATTAAAAGCACAAAGCTATCATGGCGCATTTCCGCATTGGATGGATGGCGGCACGGGTAAAACAATTCCATTTAGCAGAAAAGATGATGGTGCGGATTTGGTGGAAACTTCTTATTTATTCCAGGGATTGCTTTGCGCCAGGCAATATTTCAATGGCGATAATAAAATAGAAAAAGAGTTACGCAACCGCATTTCGTGGATGTGGCCAGATATTGAATGGAATTGGTTCACTCAGGGCCAGGAGGTTTTGTTCTGGCATTGGAGCCCTTACAATGGCTGGGCTATGAACTTTCCGGTAAGAGGTTTTAATGAATGTTTGATCATGTACATTCTTGCAGCTTCCTCACCTAATGAAAAATACCAGGTTTCATCTGCTGTTTACCATACTGGGTGGGCACAAAGTAATTTTTTTAAAAACGGAAAAGAATTCTATGGTATCAAACTGCCACTTGGTTTTGATTATGGGGGGCCTTTATTTTTTTCACAGTATTCATTTCTGGGTTTAGATCCCCGTGAATTAAAAGATCGTTATGCCGATTATTGGGAGCAAAATAAAAATCATACATTAATTAATCGGGAGCATTGTATTCGTAATCCAAAACAATTTAAAGGTTACGGAGTTAACTGCTGGGGGCTTACTGCCAGCGATAGCTACAATGGATATGCAGCTCATTCACCTACAGAAGATTTGGGAACTATTTCTCCAACAGCAGCATTGAGTGCATTTCCATATACACCAGAGTTTTCTATGCAGGCACTCCGACATTTTTATGAAAACCTGGGCAACAAAATATGGAGTGAATATGGATTTGTGGATGCCTTTAATGAAACAAAAAATTGGTATGCTTCATCACATTTGGCAATCGATCAGGGTCCAATAATTGTGATGATTGAAAATTATCGTTCTGGCTTACTTTGGAAATTATTTATGAGTTGCCCAGAAATTAAAATTGGTTTAAAAAAGCTGGGTTTTGAAAGTCCTGCTTTAAAATGACATAGTAGCATTAT
>LNFJ01000022.1 GCA_001464625.1 Bacteroidia bacterium Ga0077558
CAGTACATAGCACCAGAAAAATAATTGTTGAAAATACATACCTGTTAAGGGTTCCGGTTTATCATACCACAAAAATGCAATAACAAAAAATTGAAAAGCGAGTTGTGCAGCAGCAAATCGGGTAAACAAACCAATGGCAATAAGAATACCACCAACAAACTCACCCCAGGAGGCGGTAACGGCCCAAAACTCCGGTGAGGGAAAAGTAAATCCGAGACCGGATACCTGTTCGGCAAACCAGCCCGGTGCTGAAATAGTATTCATTTTAGGCCATCCTGCATGAATGGCAATACTTAACCCAACATGTACCCGGAATAAAAGCCATCCAATATTCATAACCTTATTTTCACCGAAGCTGCTGCCAAACATAAATTGACGAAACTGTGTTTTCATAACTAACTATTTGTGTGAATGATTTATTTCCACAAATATGTTATGTTGAAAGGCGACAGTCGCTGCAAAAGATGATTTGAGACATAATAAAGCGGTCTCAAAAAAATAAAACCGGCTCAGCTTGAATTTGAGACGGTTTCGTTTTTCCTACACACTACAAATCAACCATTTATTTTTTTCGGGTGCCTTTCCAGGGCAAAATGAATTTTCTGTTTTCATTCAGCGTTATCCCAAACACTTTGTCTCCTTCTATATATCCTGAATGAAAATAGGTGCCACTTTGATCAGCAGTAGTAAAAGCAAAATAAATTTTTTCCCAATCTGTATTTAAAAAACCGCCCTGGAATGGATAGCCATAAAATTCTCCATCGAATTGTTTGCCCTCAATCTTTGTAAACTTAAAGTCTTTGAGATAAGGTTCGCTGTCGGGAGTGGGACGCAAATCAATAACCCAGGTGCCAAGTACACTATCAGCAACCGGTTTGTTTGATGTTGGATTCTCTTTTTGTACCTGAGCCACTACTACTGAACTAGCTAACAGGAAGAATGCTGTAATAAATTGTTTCATTGTTTAATCCTTTTTTAAAATTTTAGCAGGAGAGGTAACACCAATTTTTAGTTTAGCCGATATCAATAAAGCCCTTTCAATTTTTTTGTCGGATGATTTTAGCATGTTCACTAAAGCTATCAATCCCCGTTTATTTCCATCCGTCAGGCTGTCGAAAATTTTCTTTGCCGTAGCATCGGTAGCCATTACTTCAGCAAACTCTTCCGGTATATGAAATTGTAATTCTCTTTTATCAATTTCTATTTCGGCCTTCACGGTGCTCCCAACCTTTGCATTCAGCTTTTTTAGATTAGCTGCACTTATCATCAGGTAATACATTCCTTCTTTTGTTTTCATTACTGCAGCATGCAGATGAACGGCATCATTAAGTTTACACATTACCCTTCTATTGCCGCCTGCAGTTATCCGTTTTACTGTTTTTGTATTAAGTTCTATATAGTGCATATAGCCAACACCCATTTTTTGTATGATGTGTTTTGTTGTCATCCCTTTTTTTGTAACCAATCCTTTGGACTTAATCCAGTTACTTTTTTAAAGGCCCTATTAAAAGTAGCTTTTGAATTAAACCCACATTCAAAGGCAATACCCAACAGTGTTTGTTTTTTATGCTCACCGTTATTCAGCATTTCTTTTACTGCTGCTATACGAAACTGGTTTACAAAATCATTAAAATTTACCCCAAATCCTTTGTTCACCATTTTTGAAACATGGGAAGGATTGCTTTCCAATTGCTTGGCCACTTGCGTTAAGGACAACTCCGGATCTTCATACGCCTTGCCAGCTTGCATCAATTGAAGTATTCTTTCTTTCCAACTATTTATCTCCTTAGATGGGGTTGGCTCTACTGTAGGGATTGAATTAATATCTATTATTTCGGCTTCCTTCATTATTTCTACATCATTGATGGAAGATTGATGATAGTTGAGTAATAAAGCTGGTCGATATTGCAAAAGATTGGGCCGAAAAGCAATTTTTGTTTCTATTGAATTGGCATATCCGGTGATGGCGATATAGTAAAACAAAATCGCAAAGACAAGAAAATACCACCAGGTGTCCCAGTAACTCATGTCCGTTATTTCACCAAGGATGAAAAAAACAATCTTTACGCAAAGCATGATAAGAAAAGCCACTAAGAAATTTCGTACCCACCGAAAGAAAACCATATCCGCATAACTTATTACCTGCACTATTAATTTTTTATACAGGTTATAATACCTTAACGACAAAAAGAAATAGAATAACATGGAGGTAAAACCGGTTAGCTGATACCAGGTATCAAAATCAGGATCGGCACCATTGGCAAGGAAAAAATATTTTTTCAACAACAGCTTGTCTGTTACCGCCATTACTATACAGAACAGCAGATACAATGTTCCGGGTAATAAATGGAGCCATTCTTTTTTGCCAAACCGAAAGGAGGGGTTCAACAAACTTTGTACATAAAAGAAAATAACAGGACCAATAAAATATAAGTGCTGAAAAGGGATATAGAATAAAATATCCCTGTATGGCTGTGTATCATACCAACCGGCAAAGCCAACCATCCAGGGGGTGATGTATAAAATACAGAAGAAAAGAAAAAGGCTGAGCCACTTATCAGAACGGGTATCATTGATCATCGATTTCCTGTACAGGAGTAATGCATATACAAAACCATGTACAAAAAAAATCAGTAACAGTGAACTAAACCGGTTAAACTCGAATAACATTTCAATTTTTTAAGGTTGGCTTTAAAAGCCAATAAGAATTTTATCAAACGAATGACCCGTAATTTGGTTCAAAAAAAATTATCTTAAATAAACAATTTACACTTGTTTCAAAGCAAAGTATTTCGGGTTTTATGTCATCTACACATTTTATCACTGTTTACTATAAAAAATTTTACTTTAGAGCCCTATGTTGCAAGAACAACTTTTAGTAGTAATATCGTTGCTGTTCGGCATCGCCATGCTGACCATGTTGAGTGAGAAATTAAAAATGTCGTACCCGATCCTGTTAGTCATCAGTGGACTTTTAATAAGCCTGATACCGGGCATGCCGGTCATTTCATTAGAACCTGACCTGGTATTTCTTATCTTTCTTCCACCCATCTTATATGCAGCTGCGTGGAATACTTCCTGGAAAGATTTTTGGAAATTACGCCGGCCCATCAGCTTACTTGCTTTTGGTCTTGTGATATTTACCTCAGCGGCTGTTGCTGTAGTATCACATGCTATCATTCCGGATTTTTCGTTGGCCTTTGGCTTTTTATTGGGTGGTATTATTTCTCCACCAGATGCCGTTGCCGCTACTTCGGTTTTACAAGGATTAAAAGTGCCGAAAAGAGTGGTGACAATTTTGGAAGGTGAAAGTTTAGTGAATGATGCATCCAGTTTGATCGTATTCCGGTTTGCTTTGGCTGCAATTGTAACTGGCCAGTTCGGTATGTGGGATGCTACCCGGCAATTCGCATTAGTTGCGGGAATGGGTATCGTTATAGGTGTGGCAATAGCGTATATTGTTTACATCATTCATCGCTTCTTTCCTACCAATGCCAGTATCGATGCAGGACTTACATTAATAACACCCTACGCCATGTATGTAGGAGCAGAACATTTTCATTACTCCGGTGTACTGGCTGTTGTAAGTGGTGGATTATTTCTTACTTATCGTTCGCATGAAATTTTTAATTCTGAATCCCGTATACAAATCGTTGGACTGTGGGATACATTGATCTTTTTATTAAATGGATTTGTATTTATACTTATTGGTTTGCAATTACCGGGTATTGTAAAAGGGCTGGGAAATTATTCTGTATGGGAGGCAATTGGGTATGGTGTAATTATCAGTATTGTTACTATTTTAGTTCGTATCATTTGGGTTTTTCCGGGGGCATATATACCCCGTTGGTTATTTAAGAGTATCCGTAATACAGAGCCCAACCCGGGTTGGAAGCAAGTATTTTTGATTGCCTGGAGTGGTATGCGGGGTGTTGTATCATTAGCATCTGCACTAGCTATTCCACTTACATTAGCCGGACAGGCATTTCCACATCGTAACCTAATTTTATTTATCACTTTTGTTGTTATACTTATTACGCTGGTATTGCAGGGGCTTAGTCTAAAACCATTGATACGAATACTGAACATTGAGGAAGGTAATAAAGAAGACGAACAATTAAAGACGCTTACTTTACGGATACGATTAGCAGAATCTGTTCTTTCCTATTTAGATACAAACTACCCGGAAGAAACACAAAACAATGATACCTATAAACGGGTAAGAGATCGTTATGAACGAATGATCGAGATCACTAAACGAAAACTCGAAGGTGACGAGGAACATGAATCGGCCTCCTTTTTACCGCAATACAGGCAAATGCTGTTGGAGTTGATCCATATACGCCGGAGAGAATTAAATTACTTACGGCATAAAGCAGAATATAGTGAAGAATTGATACGAGAAAGAGAGTGGGAATTAGATTTGGAAGAAGCAAGACTGCAACAAATTTCTTAAACTAAAAGGCCTCACAAGTTGTGAGGCCTTTTTTATTCATGCTATTTTATTAATTAGTTTTTGTTTCCAGCAATTGGAAGAATTGATCTAATTGTGGCAGAATGACAATCCTTGTCCTGCGATTCGATGCTTTTCCCTCTTTGGTACTGTTATCTGCAATCGGCTTAAACTCACCACGGCCTGCTGCGGCCATCTTAGTTGGATCTAGTCCATATTGATTTTGCAAAATCCGTACAACGGCTGTTGCCCGTTTTACACTCAGGTCCCAATTATCCAGCATAGCACCGCTTCCTTTCAAAGGCACATTATCCGTATGACCTTCTACCATAAATTCTATATCCGGTTGATTTTTTAAAACGGCTGCTACTTTACCCAACACAGTTTTCGCCTGGCTGGTTACTTCATATTTACCGCTGGTGAAAAGTAGTTTGTCAGAGATATCAATATACACTACGCCTTTATCTACTTTAATATTAATATCCTCATCATCTAAATTGCCAATGGCTCCTTTCAAATTCATTACCAGCGCCATGTTCAAAGAATCTTTATGCGCCATTTGTTGCTGCAAGGTTTGAATATAAGAATCTTTAGCACCAATATTCTCCATTGATTTTCTAATACTTTCAGCCTGAGTATTTGAAATAACTGAGAGATCCTGTAGCTGCTTTAAAGCCTGGTTGTTATTGGCTTTTAAAAAATCGATCTGCCCATTCAGGTCCTTTACCCGGGTATTCATCAAGGCCATTTCTCTTTCGAGATCGGCTTTTTCACGGGCTAATGTTGCTTTTTCGGTACTGCAATCAGACATATCGCCTTCTAATGTTTTATACTTTGTTTCCAATGTAACATAATCCGCTTGTGCCGTTTTAAATTTTTTACTGCTTACACAGGAAAATAATAACAACGGTGATGAGGCGACTAATAAAATTTGACTCAATTTCATGTTCAAGTATTTAAGTAAAAAAATGATACCAGTTTTGCAACCATTATCCATTTTGAAGATCGGCAAAGATAAAAGCACCTTTACTATTTGTTATTGGAGCTTTGTTAATGTTTCCTTTCTAAAAACATGCCGGATGATAAATTTTTATCATTTAATTTTAAAAAATACATCTTTGAACGCTTAATTAATTGTATGGCATCAAACAGGCAGGCTGCTATCGGCTTCATCTTTATTACATTACTGATTGATGTCATGGGTTGGGGACTTATCATTCCGGTAATGCCTAAACTTATTTCCGAGTTAAAGCATATTCCGATAAACGAAGCAAGTGCTTATGGAGGACTGTTACTTTCTGCTTATGCGATCACCCAATTTTTGTTTGCCCCTGTAATTGGCAATCTAAGTGACAAGTATGGAAGAAGACCTGTTTTATTAAGTTCCTTATTGGGCTTTGGTATTGACTATATTATTTTGGCATTAGCTCCCACCTATGCATGGCTTTTTATAGGGCGAATCATTGCGGGAATTACAGGTGCAAGTTTCACTACTGCGGCAGCATATATTTCAGACATCAGTACACCTGAAACCAGAGCTAAAAACTTTGGAATGATTGGAGCAGCATTCGGTTTAGGTTTTGTTATTGGCCCGGCATTAGGTGGCTTGTTAGCCGGTTGGGGAGTAAGAGCTCCTTTTTATGCAGCAGCTGGACTTTGCTTATTGAATACACTCTATGGATATTTTGTGTTACCAGAATCATTGAGTAAAGAAAACCGCAGAGCATTTCACTGGAAACGGGCAAACCCTTTTGGCTCGTTACAATTTCTGCGAAAAACGCCGGGCATCAGCCAATTGGCCATTTGCTTTTTCCTTATATATCTTGCCAGCCAGGCAGTGCAGGGCAACTGGAATTTTTTTACTATCCATCGATTTGGCTGGAAAGAAAGTATGGTGGGTATTTCTTTGGCCGTAGTAGGATTGCTGGTAGGTGGGGTACAGGCTGGCCTTACCCGGGTAATTAATCCAAAGATCGGTGACAAAAAAAGCGTACTGCTTGGGTTATCATTATACACAATCGGGCTGGTACTATTTGCTTTTGCTTCAGAAACATGGATGATGTTTGCTTTTCTTATTCCCTATTGTTTGGGTGGTATTGCCAATCCTTCCTTGCAATCAACCATTGCAGGATATGTACAACCCAATCAACAAGGAGAACTTCAGGGTGCTTTAACAGGATTAATGAGCCTGAGCACTATCATCGGTCCGTTGATCATGAACAATCTTTTCACTTATTTTACCAGTGATAAAGCTCCTTTTTATTTTCCCGGAATTTCTTTTTTGCTGGCAGCAGTATTTATGTTGATGAGCTTTATAATTGCCTGGTTGGCGTTGAATAAAATAAAAAAATCTGTAGCACCAAAGACTACTTAACTGCTTTCTTCAATGCTGCTACTTTTTTCTTTTCACTGCCAATGAAAATAACATCGTTGATGAGTACCACTGGTCTTTTTAAGAAAGTGTATTCATCCAGTATAAAATCCCGGTAGTCTTTCTCTGTAAGCTTTTTTTCTTTTAATCCAAGTTCTTTATACTTCATAGCACGGCGGCTGAATAAAGCCTCATACGTACCGGCCATTTTTTTCATTTCGTCCAATTGAGCCGGTGTGATTTTCTCCGTCTTTATGTTTTGCATAGCAAAACCTTTTTTATCAATAGCTGTTTCTTTTATAATGGCCTGGCAAGTGGTACAGTTACCGAGATGATATATTTTTTTCATATTTGAAATGTTAATAGGCAAAACTAATTACGTTCCTACATCTAAATCAGTTGGTACAATAGCAAAAAATGCTACTTTGTACCCTCTTAATTATTACTATGGGCAAAGATGAAGTTTTCAAAGAGGAAATTGAAAAAGCAAGTGACTTTAAATTTGGGGCCGGTGTAGCTAAAGTGTTTGATGACATGGTGAACCGTTCCGTTCCTTTCTATGGAGAAATACAACGGATGATGGCCGAACTGGCTGCCGACCATGCCAAAGAAGGCTCTGATGTATATGATCTGGGTTGCTCTACCGGAACTACATTGATTGGAATGGATACCATGGTGAATCAAAACATACGCTTTATAGGGGTAGATGATTCGCAGGAAATGCTGGACAAATGCAAATCAAAATTATTGGAGTTGGGTTTCTCCCGCCCGTACGAACTGCGTTGCGCTGATCTTGGACAAGGCATTGAAATTAAAAACGCCTCTGTTGTAGTGTTATGCTTAACGCTTCAATTTGTTCGGCCGGTTTACAGAGAGCAGGTATTAAAAAATATTTATGATGGCCTTAATCCGGGTGGTGTATTAATTCTGGTAGAAAAAATACTGGCAGAGGAAAGCAATTTCAACAGAGACTTTATTAAATACTATTACAACTATAAACGACGCAATAATTATAGCGAAATGGAGATCTCGCAAAAAAGAGAGGCATTAGAGAATGTATTGGTTCCCTATAAGCTTACAGAGAATATTACACTGCTGCGGGATAAAGGATTTAATCATTGCGAAGTGTTTTTTAAGTGGTATAACTTTGCAGGATTAATAGCTGTAAAAAAATAAGGCTTTAAATAACCAATAGAAAATTCAATTCTTACAGTTTCAATTGTGGTGTTGAATTTTAATTTATGTTCCTATGATTAGTATCGGCAATTTTTTCTTTAAGTATCGCAACTGGATCTTTATTCTTTTCTACGGTGCATTGTTCATTCCTTCGTGGCCATTGTTTTCGCCGGCAAAATTTGGAAGCTGCTATTATGTATGGCCCATTGCTATTGGTTTATTCATTACTTGCCTGGGGCAATTGATACGGGGATTGACGATTGGATTGGCGTACATCATTCGGGGTGGTAAAGAAGGAAAGCCTTATGCAGAAGGATTGGTAACGGAAGGAATATTTAATCATTGCCGCAACCCGTTGTATGTTGGAAATATTTTAATGTTGTTGGGTGTTGGTATTCTCGCCAACTCATTAGTATATGTAGCGATCGTTATTCCTATCTTTTTATTTATTTACCAGGCGATTGTTTTGGCTGAAGAAAATTTTCTGCGGGGAAAGTTTGGAGCTGGTTTTGACGAGTATTGCAAAAAAGTAAATCGTTGGTTTCCGAACCTGAGCGGTATTGGTAAAACGTTTGGCAGCATGGAGTTTAACTGGAAACGCTGGATACTAAAAGAACATACCACCCAATTTATTTGGTTGATCGGTATTACACTGATCTTATTACTCAATTATCCTGAATTGACAGGTCATGATGAAAGCCGCAGAAACCTCCTCCTTGGAATTATACTGGGTGCTTTACTCCTTATTTATGTGCTGGTACGGTATTTAAAAAAGACGGGAAAATTTAAAGAATAGACCGAAAGTCCGGGGTCAGAAAGTCCGCAAGACATTGGCCTTAAGCGAAATATTCTTTCCGACTTCCCGACTTATGGTCTTTCGGACTTTTTAATCGTTCCTTCCTTCGTAAACAAATCCCCGCTAAATCTTGTTATTTTTGTACTTCTAATTTGAGCAGTTATGATTAAAACAGGCAATCCAGTTATCAGCATTTATACTGAAATGACCCCTAATCCGGAAACCATGAAGTTTGTGGCCAACAAGCTTTTATATCCCGGTAAGAGCATTGATTTTCCGGATGCGGAAAGTGCAAAGCCATCCCCTTTGGCAACAGAATTATTTGGTTTCCCTTTCATCAAAGCGGTGTTTATCGCCAGCAATTTTGTAACGCTTACAAAAACTACAGAAACCGATTGGCAGGATGTGATCCCTTCTATTCGCCAGTTTTTAAAAGATTACCTAGAAGAAGGTAAAGCGGTAGTAAATGAAGAAGAGCTGGCAGCAGTAAAACAAAGCAGCAGCAACGAAGTATCTGCCGATGATGATGATGTAGTAAAACGTATTAAAGAGTTGTTAGATAATTATGTTCGTCCGGCGGTAGAAATGGATGGTGGTGCTATTCAATTTAAAAGTTATGATGCAGGCACCGTTAATCTTTCCATGCAGGGAAGTTGCAGTGGGTGTCCTTCATCTATGATCACTTTGAAAGCAGGTATTGAAGGGATGATGAAGCGGATGATACCGGAAGTAAAAGAAGTAGTGGCAGAAGCGGAATAATGACCGCTGATTTCTTGATTACAATGATTTGAATGATAAAGCCGCTGTGCCGCTTAAATAATTTTGTCACCCCGGGCTACGACCCGGGGTCTTTTATTACAAGTATTTATAAAAAAAATGCCGGGATAAACCCGGCATGACACAAAATTAAATAACCGTTTTTTTCCAAATCACATTTCTCTCCTGCAGATAGTTCAACACAAAATCAAAACAGGTTTTATGTTTGCCTACTAACTCTGGTGGAAAAACTCCTTTCTCCATAAACAAGCCTTTGCCAATTAAATTAACTGCAGCAGTGCAAGTATATCCCGTTGTTCTGGCCATAGAAGAAAGCTTTGATGCTGCATCATATTCATCATACAAATCGTATTCAACTGTTTCCTCTTTGCTTCTTATAATTACTTTCATTACCGTAAACTCTTCTTCTTCGGCACCGAGTTTCCATTGGTTCACTAATATTTTGGAAGTAAAGTCCAATGGAGAAATATCAACCTCCTTTATTCGTAAGGGAGCCGTATCAAAAAAACCGGCTTGCTGCATAGCGATTATCAGATCAATATGTCCGGGATAGCGCAGCGTCTTTTCTTTCATATCCGGGATATGACCCATCGTATAGATCAATGAACGAAGTCCATCGGTATTGAATGCTTCTAATTCGCCTGCTTTTTCAAACGACATTAATTCTCTATCACTTAACGCTGGTTTGGTTACAATCGTTCCATCTTCTACCAATCTTGCGGGACGAATATATTCCTGTATCACATCCACCGGGGAGAAGGGTGCTTTATATTGAAACGGTGGTTTTCTTTCTTTTGGTAATCCACCTACATAACATTCAAAGGATTCTATTTTCATTTCTTCATTGTAGCGGCCAATGATGAAATTGCTCATACCCGGTGCTACGCCGCAATCGGTAATAACGGTTACATTTTTTTCTTTCGCTAATTCATCCAATTGCAACACATCTTCCGGAAAGAATGAAATATCTACCACATTTTTTCCTGCATGAATAACAGCTTCTAATGTTTTATAGCCCATAAAACCGGGCACCGCTGTTACCACCACATCAAAAGGAGAAAGCATTTCGGTGTAGCTGTTGAAATCAGCCAGGTCAGCGGCGGCGGTATGTATGTTGGGGTTTCTGCTTTTTAACTCTTCGAGATTGGCGGCGTTGAGATCGAAAGAAGTAACAGCATGTGCTGTTGCTAAATCAAGGGCGATGGCACGGCCGACCATGCCGGCTCCTAATACTGCGATTGTCATATGGCTATTTTATTGAGAGGGCAAATTTACGACAGTGAAAATTGAGGGGACAAACAAAGACCATTCGCTGCCAACGACTAATAAAACACAGCTTCGCAGAACAAAGCAACAAAGAGACCCGATTTGGGAAAAACTCTTACACGGCAATAGAAAAACTACTTATCAAAAACGAGTATTTATGTGATTGCCAAAGCAAAAAAAAATCAATTGCTTTGTTTATCCAATATCCCCTGTTATGCAACTAATGATGTACATAGGCAATGACCTGATTGAATCCGTGAACATTAATGTTCAGGATCTCCGTGTGCCAGGTTACCTGGGCAAGTTTAAAAGAACCCTGAAAGATAAATACCGGGAGCTGGTTTTATCTGCTCCGGAAAATGTTGAGTTCCTTGTTTTTAACCCGGAAATGAAACCGGACGGGTTGAACTCATCTCAAGCGAAGTAAAGAACATCCCACAACGACACGAAGAACATAAAGTATATAAAACCTTAGTGGGCTTTGTGCCTTTGTGGGAAAGAACATTTATATAGTTTCAACACTACGTTCTACAAATGCAGTAAGCTCAGCACCTTTTAATAAGCCCTGTGCCAGCATCGCTAAATCGAAAGCTTGTTTGGCCATAGCTGTTTGTTGTCCTTCTTCTGCATTTAATATTTTGCTGATGATCTTGTGGTTGGCATTGATGGCCACTTTATAATTATCCGGCATAGCTCCATAAAAATTCATGCCGCCAGCACCACCCATCTTACTCATATCTTTCATACGGCGCATCCACTCTTCCATGGTAATAGTTACGGGCATACCTTCTGCATGCTGACTTTCTATTTCCACTTTCATGGCCGGGTTACTGATGGCTTTATCAAAAATAGTTTTGAGCTTGGTGATCTCTTCTTCTGTTAACTGGTGCGTTGCTGCATCTTCTTTTACGATCAGCTTATCAATTACATCTGCATCCACTCTTTTCAACGATGTTTTTTCCAGCTTCATTTCTAAATGATGAATGAAGTGAGTATCGATTGGCGAGTTCATCAACAATACATCGTAGTCTTTTTTCAATGCGGCTTGTATATAGCTGTCTTGTCGTTCCGGATCATTGGTATAGAGATAAACCAGCTGCCCTTCTTTATCGGTTTGAAAATCTTTTACCTTGATGCTGTATTCCTCCAGGGTGTAGTTTTCTTTTTTGGTATTGCTGAGTAATAAGAACTCTTTGGCTTTATCGTAAAACTTTTCGTCGGACAATGCACCGTACTTAACAAAAATGCCGATGTCGCCCCATTTTTCTTCGTAGGCTTTGCGGTCTTTTTTAAATAGTTCACTTAATTTATCCGCTACTTTGCGGGAGATATAACTGTTGATCTTTTTTACATTGCTATCGGCCTGTAAAAAAGAACGGCTTACGTTCAATGGAATATCTGGTGAATCAATAACACCGTGTAGCAATAATAAAAATTCCGGTACAATGTCTTTTACTTCATCGGTAATAAATACCTGGCGGCTGAAGAGTTTTATTTTATTCTTCTGTACTTCAAAATCATTTTTCAATTTGGGGAAATATAAAACTCCCGTTAGGTTGAAGGGATAATCAACATTCAAATGAATCCAGAACAACGGTTCTTCGGAGAACGGATACAACTCCCTGTAAAAATCGAGATAGTCTTCATCTTTCAGATCGGCAGGAGCTTTTGTCCAGATAGGATTAGTGTTGTTGATGATGTTATCAACTTCTACGGATTTATATTTTGTTTTACCTTCTTCATCCGTTCCATCTTCTACCGATTCTGATTTGGTACCAAACTGTACGGGTATGGGTAAGAACTTTGCATACTTATTTAGTATCTCACTGAGGCGGCTCTCTTGCAAAAATTCTTCTGACTCTGCATTTACATATAAGATAATATCGGTGCCTCTTTCGGTTTTGCTGCCTTCGCTTATTTCAAAACTGGTGCTGCCATCGCAGATCCAGCGGGCAGGCTCTGCACCATCCTGGTAACTTAATGTTTGTATCTCTACTTTATCCGCCACCATAAAAGCCGAATAAAAACCAAGACCAAAGCGACCTATGATCTCATTGGCATCTTTGGCTTCTTTAAATTTTTCCATGAACTCGGTAGCACCGGAAAAAGCTACCTGGTTAATGTATTTTTTTATTTCTTCCGCCGTCATACCAATACCATTGTCAGAAATGGTGATGGTCTTCGCTTCGGCATCTACTGCCACTTTTACTTTCAGGTCGCCGGTGGGTTGGCTATAATGGCCTAATGTGGAAAGACGTTTTATTTTTTGCGTAGCATCTACGGCATTGCTTACCAGTTCCCGCAGAAAAATTTCATTGTCCGAATAGAGGAACTTTTTAATGATGGGAAAAATGTTCTCGGTGTTAATGGAAATGGTTCCTTTTTCTTGTACCATGATAGGTTGTATGTTTTAAGTTGTAAGTATTAAGTTATAAGTGCTGCGCAAGGTACGCAATAGCTGTTCCAACAGGCGGAAGATTGCCAGATTGACAGGGAATACAGATGTGTATGATTTGGAAATTTGCTAATGTGCTAATTAATACGGGCCGCTTAAAGATAAATACAACCGGTTTACGGGCGGCAAGAAATACAAATACTCTCGCAAAGACGCAAAGAATACCAGCTATATCAACACATAACTACTACTTCTTCCACCTGCCTCTTCTTTTGTCAATACTTTTTTTGTAAGCAAATCTTGGATGTCTCGCAGGGCAGTGTCCTGGGAGCATTTGGCCATCTTTGCCCATTTAGAAGAGGTTAGTTTTCCCTGTATTCCATCTAATAGTTTATTAAGCATCAGCACTTGCCGGTTATTAAAAACAGTTGTTGCATGTTCTTTCCAAAAAACTGTTTTCTTTAATACCTCCGCCAAAATAGTTTCTGATGATTGCATGGAACGGTGCATACATTGTAAGAACCATTGCAGCCAGCCGGTAATATCCAAATTGCCCTGTTGTGTTTCTTCTAATATAGCGTAGTAGGCGTTTCTTTCTTTTCGTATCTGTGCACTCATACTATAAAAACGCTGTGCTGTATTATCTGCACGGGATAATTGCAGATCAGCAATTGCTCTTGCCATTCGTCCATTGCCATCATCAAAGGGGTGCAGTGTAACAAACCAAAAATGTGCAATAGCCGCTTTCAGCAACGGGTCTATATCATTTGTTTTATTAAACCAATGAATGAATGTTTTCATTTCATCATTTAATAATTCAGATGCCGGTGCTTCGTAATGAACTTTTTGTTTTCCCATTGCACCTGATACAACCTGCATGGGATCATCCGATGGATTATCTCTCCATGCACCTACTACAATTTTATGCATACCGCTCCTGCCGGTTGGAAACAAGGCAGCATGCCAGGCAAATAAACGTTCTGCGGTAAGTGGTTGCTGATATTGTTGTGTTGCGTCCATCATCATTTCAACAATACCCTCCACATGCCGGTCGGCGGGTATAAGCCCAGCTATATCCATACCGAGGCGGCGGGCAATAGATGAACGAACCTGGTCTGCATCCAGCAATTCTCCTTCTATTTCGCTTGATTTTACAACATCTAAAGTGAGTGTTTGCAAACTGGCTTCAGCCTGCAAGCCAAAGCCTATATTCTCCATTTTTCCTAGTAGTTTGCCTTGCTGCTGGTGGATTTCTCTCAACAACCCGTTTAACTCTTCTGCATTCCAATAAAAGGAAGGCCAGTTTTTTAATTGATGAACGTAAACACTCATTCTCCGCATAATTTGCGGTGAATATAGGTATTATTCGCCGCATTTTAAATTAATCACCGCATAATTTGCGGTGATTAGAGCCTCTATTCGCAGCAAAGGCTTGCTAATAATTGCCAGCCTTATTTGTGAAAGAGCAGTTCTTCCATCAATAATTAATCATTTACGGTTGTTCAAACTACTGCCTATTTGGTAATTTTAAGACCATGAAGAAAGAGCAAATCGCCGACCTGTTCGGGAAATTTGAAAGTGCCTGCTATATCTATGAAGGAATAGAGTGCTGGAGTGCCAGAGAATTACAACCCATATTAGGCTATGCCCGATGGGAGAATTTTATGAATGCATTGGATAAAGCAAGAAAGGCCTGTGAGAATGCCGGTGAAGTAGTAACTGACCATTTTCGTGGATTCACGAAAATGGTCCAACTAGGGAGTGCTGCTAAACGGGAAGTTGAAGATATTGCCCTTACCCGTTATGCCTGTTACCTGGTTGCTCAAAATGGTGATTCAGCAAAAAATGAAATTGCTTTTGCCCAAACATATTTTGCCGTACAAACCCGCCGCCAGGAGATTATTGAAAAACGATTACTGGATGTAGCAAGGGTTTCTGCCCGGGAAAAATTAACCAAAAGCGAAAAGAAATTATCAGGTATTATTTACGAAAGAGGGGTGGATGATAAAGGTTTTGCTGTCATTCGATCCAAAGGTGACCAGGCGTTGTTTGGTGGTGCCAGTACTACAGATATGAAGAAGAAACTGGGAGTACCCGCCACCCGGCCATTGGCGGATTTTCTGCCTACCCTTACTATTAAAGCAAAAGATTTTGCTACTGAACTTACCAGCCATAATGTTACAGATAAAGACCTGAAAGGCCCACAACAAATAAGCAAAGAGCATATTGACAATAACCTCGCCGTTCGGAAAATGCTAAAAGAAAGAGGTGTATTGCCGGAACAACTACCCGCTGCCGAAGATGTAAAAAAAGTACAACGAAAATTAGCAACAGAAGAAAAGAAAATACAAAAGCAATCCAATAAGATCCTGAAAGGAAAGAAGAAATAACCCCCAGCAAGCTGCAATAAAAATCTATTGAACAATAATTTTTATTATTATTCTACTAACACAAAAGCTGCCCAGTCTTTTGCTTCATAGCTTTTGCTCATTAATAACTGCGTAAGCTGCAATGATATAGAAGGACTTTTGCCGGCAAGAAGATGTTGATAGAACTGATCCATAAAAAAAGCAGTTGGTTTATCGGGTACTTTCCACAGGGAGATAAGCAGGTGACGGGCACCACTCAGTTTTAATGCTCTTGAAAGACCATCTACGCCCAGGTTATTCCGAACATCTCCTAAACCCGTTTCGCAGGCACTCAAAGAAATAAGATAGCATTTTCGCAAGTCAAGATTGGCCAGTTCAAAACCCATCAGGTAGCCACGGCTATTTTCATTAATGCTGGTATCGGGATTGTTTGCATTACTTAGGGCTATGCCGCATCTGAATAAGGGTTCATATTTTACGGCCTCCTTATTCCAACTATCTGTATAGCTTTCTTTAGCTGCTATACTATCTACATAAAAACCATGACTGGCAATATGTATGAAGGGATACGTTGGAAGAGAAGTAATTACTGTATCAGAAAATTGTGTACCCGTTAATAATTTTGTGCGGTAACCTTTTTTGGCAAATTGTTGCTGTAGCTTTTCTGCTTCTTGTTTTGTACCGAGAAGATAATCCCAGTTGTACGTGTTGTTGAACAATTTATTCTTAACGTCAATACCAGGATCACCGTAGGTAAGACCACCGGCCAATAACACATTTCCTTTCGCTGGCATGGGCAACTCTTTTAATGACAGGCTATAGCTTCCCGATAATTGTTTTAAATGAATATAGTGGAAGAGGTATTTGTATTTCCATTGCAAGGCAGCAAACGAAATACGATTAAGCATGCCATCCTGCACCAATAGCCATTCTTTTTTATCCTGCAGATAAGGCCATAAAGGCTGGAGCAACAACTCGCCCAATTTATCAACGCTGCCCTTTTGAAATTTTTTATTAGCTGTGTCGGATTGTTTAACAATCAATCCCCTGGTACTGTTAGTTCCTAAAGCTGCAGTTTGAGGTGATGCAGTGGGATCTTTTAATAAGGTGGCAACAGTAGTTTCGGAATATAAATTAAGCAGCTCCATTTTATTGCCCGGCAAAATTACCAGTGCACCATAATAAGCTGTTGAATCGCTAAGCCATTTGGTATAGCGTATGGTTTCTGTGTAAACCTGTTGAGGTTTAAGCAAGCCGGATATATTTTTCCAATCCGTTAACTGCACTAAAGAATCCATACCCGCTTTTTCTAATTGGCTTAACCAGATTTCCTGCATAGCATCTTGTAGTTTGGTGGCCCTGATGTCATATTTATTACGCATGCGGGAGTTTTGCAGATGCAGGCTTGTTTCTTGTTTTAATTTACGCAGGGTTTCCAGAATGTTCACCGACAGACTGTCTTTAGTTCGTAATAAAAGTTCATCGGGTACCTGGTTACCATCGGTCAATAATTTTTTAAGTGAAAGTGATTGGGCTATTACTCTTTCTTTTATGGCAGGGTATGCATCCAGTTTGTTGGAAAAAAGTAATTCATGATACACATCAAAGTATTGGCTCAACCGCTGTTCATACAACCGCATTCTGTCTGCCACATTCAGCATAATAAAGTTGTTGCGCAATTGACGGCCTGTATAAAACAGTAAGTTGGATAAAGAACTTTCATGAATTTTTTTGCTGCTTCGCCAATAGGCTTTGAGGTAAGCGAGTTGTACCGGATAAAAAATAGCTGGCTTTGGAGACTGTTCATACATATCTCTAACGGCTTCCTGCAGCATTTCTTCTTGCCAGTTACCTATTCTTGCTGCCATGATGGCCGTAATAAATTGTAAATGTGACCAGCCACGGGTAGTATATAATAAGGCACCTACGGAATCATCATCAATGGGACTTATAGCAGCAAACAATTTATTCATCGAATCTTTTACAGACTGGTATTGCTGATTAGCTAGCAAGGTGTACACTTCTTCAACCCGGGCACTCATAAAAGTTTCCCATTTGGGTAATGATTGTAAAGTACTGCTATCAGGTAGTGGTGCCAGCCTTTTCATAAGCCGGGTACTTTCCAGCGAAGCTTCAAACTTATTTTGCAACCTGCTGGCTGTTGCCAAATTTTTTCGGTAGCAAAAAATAGCCTGAATGGCTTCATCTGTTGTAAAAAGTTTTGAACTAATGATTACTTCAAAACCTCTTACCGCTGTCACCTCTTGTTCAAATCCATTGCCGATCTGTTCGTAGAGGCTGGCCAGTTTATCAACCAGGTCAATATAATCAGCAGTTGCTATGGCTGGCCGCTGGCCTGCTTTTATTGCTGCTTCCATTTCATCGGGCAACAGCTCATTAATAATAAATTCCTTCAACGCAAGAATAACCTGCCCTTCTTTGTGTTCGCTTACGGCCCAGTTATAATAACCTTTTATGAGGCTGCTGTATAAGTGATAATAACCCCGGCGCAAGTTGCTTTTAAAGTTCTTACTGCCATAGGTATTATTGGTAACCATTTCTGGTTTTAGTTCTTTAATTCGTGACAGTAAGGTGCCGAACGATTTTTTGAAATCAATATTCGGAATATCATTGGTATTGTTATCACCCGATAGTGGAATGTTCCAGCTAAGTTGTTTGGTGTACTCTCCGGGAAATCGTTTTTCGTAAGGTAATGCGAGCCATATTTCCAGGTCTGCATTTACTATTATCCAATCTGCATAGTGCAGGCTTAATTTATCCATCGGTTCACTCGACTGGTGGTGTGATAATAGGTAGTAATCGTAAGTGGCCAGAATTTTTGCAAGCTGGTAATTCTTTTCCTTCATTTGCTTATCAACATAATTGGCAATAGCATAGTGGTGATGTTCTTTTGTGGTGCCTGTTGCCATTGATGCTCTGAAGATGGTATCTGCCACCAGCCATTCGGGCATCCTGTTGTTTTTATAATGTAGTTGCAGCAGGTTATTAAATGCGGCAGCGAATTCTTGTATGGGAAGTTTTGATTGAGCTTTTAATAATGCAATGCCTTTGCTGTGATAAAGCTGCTGCTCTTGCTTATCAAAAATGTAAAAGGCCTGGAATAAGCGGATAACGCCAGTGTACGCCGGGTAAATATTTACCAGGGTCTCAATTTTTTCATCGATCAGCTTTACCTGTGTTCGGGTATTGATACTATCCTTTTTACCCTGGTAATAATAGGCCTGGTTCAGCAGACTATCAATAATTGGTGCGGCCTCCGCCGGGAACACATCCTGTGCAATAGTGGGAGAGAATTTGCCAAACAGGATACAGAGTAGAAACAAATACCGCATGGGATGAATGTACGGAAGAAAGAGGGAATGTAAATACCTGTAATTGGGTATGCAGATTCAGAAGGCTGAATGCAGCAGGCGATGAACCTTGCCGGTTTGTGTTGTATTAAAAAAAAATATTATCGTTTGATGTCTTTATAATTTACCACCCATGTTTTGCTCCATTTGTCGTGCCAGGGATGTGCAGGTTGTCCTAAGGCACTAAAGGCATTAAAGGGAACGGCTCTTATTAATCCACGAAGCAGGGCTGTTTGTCCGCTGATGCGGGTACCATCTTCATATACGGCTACGGTGCCGGTTATTAATTTTCCCAGCGATCGTCCTTTAAATACGGCTTCTACTAAACCCATATACATGCCATATAGTAGTAGCATTACTAACCGGCCTAAGAGATTAAAGCCCTGGTCTTCTCCATAGAGTAATACGGCGAGATCCCAACTTATTTCTACAATTACATAGCTGAAGAAATACATGAACACATAAAAACCTACCAGGTCTATAAGGTAGTTAGCAAGGCGTTTGCCCTGGCTTGCTTGTGTTACCTTACTAAAATCATCAAAGAGATGTTGCTCTTGCTGTGGTTGGGTTTCTTCCATGGGGTTGTTTGTGGGAGTGAAAATAAGAGAAAATAAATGAGTGGATTGAAAAATGAATGATGGTAAGCGAATATTGCCGGTGTGGCAAAGACCATCCCCTACCTACACTGAAGGCGAAGGACGAAGTGGTGAACCGGGTAGACCGGATAAAAAAATTATCGGTAAGTAAACTGGAGAAGTTGAAGGAGTTTATGGATGGGTTGGAGAAGGAGGGGTGATAGCGGATTAGGTTACACTAGCGGTTTATAAAATGTCCAATTCAAATTTAAAGGTTGTTGTGTTTTATATTTTTCTATTTTTTCAATAATTGATTTTTGATGACCTGAGCCAATAAAAAATAATGCGTTGCTATATTGACTTTGTTTACTGAAGCTATAAATATTTTTAAGCATTTCAGATTCTCTTACATTCTGCTCTTCATAAAATAATTTTCGAATACTAATTAGTTGAATTTTATTTACACCTGCATTCATTAATCGTTCTTCCAGTATCATTTTTTCCTCAAATAGTTCCATGCTTTTTTTACTGTTTAGAAAAGCAAAGCCATCTTGCTCTATCGCTTTGACTTGCTCTTCTTCCAAGTCTCTATAAAAGTGGTATTGCTTAAAAAAATTAAACATATAGTCAATTTCAGCTCTTCTCAAATTTTGGTTTGGATTAATATCTACTGGAATGTTTTGAATGTCATGACTTAATAAATATTTTTTGATCGATTTTACTTCCGGTGGTTCATAAGGAAGCTGGGGACCTTTGTAGAATTTATGATGCAAATCGTTAGGCAACTCTTCGAAAATTACTTCCGGACCTAGTGCATCAATGATTTGGTACAATTCTTCGGCATTGCATTTTCCAAGTTCGGAATGATGTGTAAAGATTACAGTAATATTGGGCATAAACAGCTCTTGCATTCAGGTAGGGGGTATTTTATCTTCTTACAAGTAATAATATTCATTAAACCAACTTCTATTCAATTTTACCGCAACTAAAGCATCTTTATTTGGCAATTCTTGTGTTGTATCAAACCACACTTCTTCTCCGCTATCTAATAGTTTAAGTTTTACTCTGTCATAAGAATTTACGTTATCCTGGTACCAGACATTTACAACTTTGCCTAAAGTATAATAATTGGTATTTTTTAATCTTAACACAATCTGCTCCGCATATTTTATAGCACTCTTTTTTGGAATGATTTCATATATGGTGTTATTATCAATTTGTGACGCTGTTACTATTTTTCTAATCTCATTATCAGTAAGAATCAAAAAAGCTTTTGTCTTTTCTTCTCTAGATTTTTGAAGACGCCACTCTTTTAAAATTTCAAATTTTAATCGCTGCATAGGCGATAATTCAATTTCCGCATTTTTTGAGGCCAAGCTATTTTGTTCATTTTCGCTTGTAGCTTTAAAAACTATTTCATCTTTCGACTTTTCGTCGAATCGCTTCCTTAAACCATTAACCTTAATATTATTTATTTCTTCTATCAAATCACTATACGCTTCTAAATCATGTTGCTTTGAAATTAATATGCCCATTTCAATATTATGCTGCTGAGAATAATCATATAAGTTCATTGAACAAATAATGGCCTTTTCTTCGCTTATATAACATTTGGCATGTAGATTAGACTTTTCATATACCTTGAGATCATCAATACTACTAATCCAGTCCAGTTCAGATTGCTTTAATTCAGACTTACCATAAACTATTACTATTTCAGAAAGGGTTGCTTGCTTACTTTTAGTTCTAAGTCTTTCCTGTATTTGCGAATTCACTTTTAAATAGGGTGAAACCAAAATAATTTTATCTTTCGCTTCCTTAATTAATTTCATTAATTCATTCGAAATTGCTTGAGTATCTAGAAATTTTGCCATATTTAAACATTGTGGCTCCCAAGATACATACCAAGACTTTACAATGCAATAGCGAAAAGAAAAATCATTCTGAACTTTTAATTAAAATATCGCATCGCAACATTTCCTATCCATTTCCCCATATCAACTGGAACTGCATTTCCAATTAAACGATAAGAGCTTCTTTTATTCTCGAAAATGAAATCATCTGGAAATCCTTGTAGTCTTGCATATTCTTTTACTGAAAAGGGTCGCAATCCATATTGGAATTTTTTATCTACAACCAGCCTTGTACTTAAGTCTTTGGAATAGTGTGCTACACAAGTTGGTGCTACTGCACTTCTTTCTTCGGGATCAATAATAATTGGAAAATCTCTATAAGCTCCTTTAATTCTTTTAATTACATAGTCCGGCATTTCAACTTTAGGATTCTTTTCAAGAATACTTTTAAATGTAGGTCTGTTATTAATTTGTGTAGGAGCCTGAATTGCAAAATCCTTTTTTGTTCCTATTAGTATTAATCGTTTTCTTCTTTGTGGCAACCAGTTCTCTGTATCAACAGGACAAAACACATTCACATAATAGTCAGGCAACTTAGTCATTGCTTCCATTACTACTTTAAACTTTTTCATTCCCGGAACATTCTCTACAATGTACATTTCAGGTTTTTCAATAGCAATGTGGCGAAAGAAATGCAAAAACAAATCATCCCCCGTTCGTGTACCATGAATATCTGCGATTGGAGAATACTTAGTACAAGGATATGTTCCCACAATAATATCCGTTTGTGGTTGCTCTAGAACTGTCTTGTCTTTAATATCTGTAGTTAAAATAGAATGGTTGAAATAATGATTATTAAGCTTCATGCAATCTGTTGCGTCTTTATCTAAGTCGAGAGATTGGATTAGCTGAACGCCAGACAGAGTTAGACCAAGTTCCATTCCTCCACATCCGGAAAAGTATCCTTTGGCTGTTGGTTTATATAACTTTCTATTCATTAAACAAATTTGAGGTGATTAAAAAGAAAAGCAGGTATCTTATAGGACACAAAATAGACTTCTTGTCACTTTGTACATTTGCTTTTAAGACACGTTAGGAATAACTTTAATAATATTTTTAAACAATGAACTGGAACAAAGAAGAAGTAATACTTATTGTAAATGATTATTTTGAAATGTTTAGAATGGAATTAAATTCTATTCCCTTAAATAAATCAGCGCATCGGCGAAAGCTAATACCATTACTTCGCAATAGAGACAAAGCAATTGAATTCAAGCATCAGAACATTAGTGCTGTTTTAGCCACAATGGGATTACCCTACATAAAAGGGTACAAGCCCCTTTTTGGATATCAACAATTACTTGTAGATGAAGTAGCATTTTACTTAGAAAACAATAAACTTCTTTTTGAAAAAGAATTTAAAAAATTTGCAGACGAAAAAGTTGAGGCGATTACTAAGAAAATAAATTTCGAACATCTTATTGATAAGAAAAGTCCCACAAAAACAAAAGTGACTGAGAAGGAGCCAGTGTTTTTACCAATTAAAACTAATTATTTAGCTAAAGAACAAAGTAATAGGAATTTAGGAGAAATGGGAGAGCAGCTTGTTTATAATTATGAGAAGTGGCGTTTAATTAAAGCTGGAAAAGAAAAACTTGCCGAAGGGGTTGAATGGGTTTCCAAAGAAAAAGGCGATGGTACTGGTTTTGACATTTTATCTAAGCAAACTAATGGAAAAGATATGTTTATTGAAGTAAAGACAACTAAGCTAGCAAAAGAGACCCCAATATATTTTTCAAGAAATGAGTGGAAGTTTGCCTTATTAAAAAATAAAGATTTTTATCTATATCGAGTTTTTAATTTTACCGATAAACCCCAGATATTTATTAATAGAGGTAATTATGAAAGTTTTTGTTCATTACGACCACAAACCTTTAAAGGTTATTTTTAATTCTCATAAGCTTTTCCACTTTTGTTAATGCTACCAACAACAATATAAATCCTGCAAACATAAAAGCTCCCCGTATCCAGCTAAGGTATTGCCATGTTTGCCCACGGTGGTACCACTGCCCTGCCGTAAGGGTCCTGTTGTTTGCACTTTCTGCAAAGGCGAACAAGCCGGGTAAAAAATAAGTGGCGGTGGCTAAAATTACTACTGCATAAATAATGGAAGCGATGAGTATAAATTTTCGGCGGGCTTTAGCTTTCCAGTTCAACAGTAATGCTATAACAGTGGATAGTATGGCAAATGGATGTATACGCATCCAAAAGTTTTCATCTCTTATTGCATAGGGACCGGTTATTAATGTGTTGCTCTCTGGTAAATGCGAGAGGTAGGGCGGAAAATACACCAGGTGTGCATACATGATGCCGCCTATTAAAATAGCCCAGGCCATAATGGCAATAAAAAGGGAAACTTGTTTTGCTTGCTGCATAACGATTGGTTTATGCCTGCAAGATTGGTTGCCTTTTGAAAATTAAGAAGTGTGTAGTGTATGGAATGAATAATAGTTTGTATGAAATGTTGTTAACGGGAAATTATTTACTATTCATCTTCTCACTTACCCACTCTTCCAGCTTGCCTTCTTTATCTGCCTCAATGGCTTTTGATAAGAGTTTGTTCTTTTTTACATCGCCACCCAATGCATAATTATTAAGGGCTGATTTTATACCGGCGGTGTAGCATTTTAACTTGTCTTTGCTGTAATTGTTTTCAAGACTATACTTTGTGTAGCCAGCCATAAACACAATCATCAGTTGTTCGTTCTTCTCAAATAGCTTAACAATAAAATCTGCACTTAACTCAATGGTAACGGTGGGGCTGTCGGTGATCCACTTTACTACATAGGCGTTTACCTGGATCGTTTTTTCTTTTTGTGTGCCAATGGGATTTGCTTCTAACCATTTGGCGGCTGCAATTATATCCGGCTCTGATTTTATAAACTCTTCTTTATTAGTGGGAGATGCTGGTATAGTAAAATCTTGCGCAGTGGTTACAAGATTTGTAAATAGTATAAAAGCAATAATAGAAAGCAACTTCCTTGTCATGGTAAATAATTTAAGTTGGTTGACAACTAAGCTACTATTTGTTTTTTTAATTGCAAACAGTTTTGAAGTACTAAGAGATATGGTGATATGCTAAGTAGCGGACCTGCCTTTGCCGGCAGGCAGGCAGAACGTACAAGAGAAAGTCTTTTTCTTTCTTTCACTGAAAGAAAGAAAAATCCCAATCCTTGCGGATTGCAACTGGGTTGATAGTAGCACTACAGCTAAGTACATAAAATTTCTCCCGGCCAATCAACCAGCACTACCGGTGAATGGTACATTAACATTCTGTATTTAAATCTGGTTCCTGCTTTGCATAACTACCTGTATTATTCACTTTAAAAATTATACACTATGAAAAGAATTTTTACTTTGGTTTTTGCTTTAGGCTTTTTAACCGCCGCACAGGCACAGAACCGCAACGGTGATAACCGTGGCAACCGCCCCCAGGATCAGCAAGTAGTTATTCAACAGGATCAACGAAACTGGGATAACGACTATAGCAACGACCAGTACGACAGGGATGTTCGCTATATGAAAAGCAACCCCGGCAGGGACAGAAAAATGGCCAGACAAATTGATGCCATTAACCGGGAGTATGATTTTAAGATGCAGCAATTGCAACGGAACCGTTATTTAAGCCGCTTTGATAAGCAACGCCAACTACGTTTCCTGCAAGAGCAACGTCAACGAGAGATCAGAATGGTATATGCCCGCAATTATAAGAGCAAGCATAAAAACAACTATGACGACCGTGACGATCGTTTCAATAATCGTTTTTAACGTCCTGTGAAATACGAATACCCCGTCTCGTTTTATACGAGGCGGGTTTTTTTATGCACTGTAATGAATTGGCTTCAGCATAAAATACTTACCATTATTTTTTATCCGGCGATTGCCTGCTTTTAATAACTACTGGTTGCTAACGAATGATCTTTGCCAGTAGTGAATTTACTGTAGCTTCTTGTTTTCTTATTATATATCCCGATTTTCATCGGGACAGGCTATCAGCCATCCTATAAAGGCTATCACCTGCTCCTTTCAAAAAATTGTTTACAATAAGCTACTCCTGCATCACCAGCAAGCAATAGCAACACTGCGATCCCTGTTTTTTATTCGCCTGTAAAATAGTCTTCTTCACTTATGCAACATAAGCATACCGCCCTTTTTTGCATGCTACTTTTAATCTGGTAATTCAGGTTATCACAACCGGCTCCCTTTTTTAAACTTTAAATCAATCTTGTATGAAAAAACTTTACCTGCTCTTTTTTTCTCTTCTGTTACTTACTGGTTATACTGGCTGGAGCCAGTGTACTAATGCCAGTGGGTTTGGCACTGCTACCATCAATACGGCAGGGGTACAAACTACTATCAGCACCTGCAACTTTGCCGGCGAATTTGCTACGATTAGCGGTGCTGTTGCCGGGCAAACGCTGCGATTTACAAGCAGTGTTTCAACGGACATTATTACTATTCGTTCCGGAACCTCTAATGGGCCGGTGGTTGCTTTTGGCAATACACCATTAGTTTTTGCTAATACGTTTACAGGCACCCTCTTTGCACATTGGAATACACCCGGATGTGGCGGCGAAAGCCTTTGCCGCTTTACTACGGTACAGTGTATCAGTTGTGGTATAGCAACAGCAGACCTCTCTATTACCAAAACAGATTTTCGTACCACTTACACACCCGGCTCCAATGGACATGTGTATGTAGTGGAAGCTACTAATAATGGCCCCGATGCTGTAACCGGTGCTTTAATTTCAGATATATTTCCTCCGGAAATTACCAGTGCTTCCTGGACGGTTACCTATCCGGTTGGCGGCTCCGGACCTACAAGTGGTACTGGTAATATTAATGCTGCCGTAAACCTTCCAAACGGTGCAAGGGCAAGGTTTTTAATTAATGTTCATATTTCGCCTACCGCCACTGGCAACCTCATCAACACCGCTACTGTTGAACCTCCATCGGGTACTATTGACCCTAACCCTGCTAATAACCTGGCTACCGATATTGACAGCCCGGTAACAGCTGATATGTCAATTACCAAAACCGATGGTACTACTACTTACACTCCCGGCGGCACAACTACCTATACTATTGTAGCTGCTAATAACGGACCAGATGAAGTACTTGAAAAATCGGTAACAGATATTTTACCTGCTGAAATTACTTCTGCTACATGGACGGTTGCCTATAGCGGCGGTGCATCGGGACCCGTATCCGGAACAGGTAATATCAATGCTCAAATTGATTTTCCTGCCGGAAGTGCCGCTACTTTTACTTTGATAGCAACTATTTCGCCAACTGCCACAGGCAACCTGGTCAATACTGCAACAATTCCAATTAGCGGTTTTGTAGATCCTAACCCGGCTAATAATTCGGCTACCGATACAAATGTACCTGTTGGTTGTACCAACAGCACTTCTTTTGGAACGGCCACAATTAATACTTCCGGTACTATTGTTACTATTTCAACCTGTTCTTTTGCAGGTGAGTATTCCACCATTAACGGTGCAGTAAATGGTCAAACACTCACTTTTACCAACAGCGTACCAACAGATATTATTACTATACGCTCCGGTTCACCGGCAGGGCCAATAATTGCTTCGGGTACCAGTCCCCTGACATTTGCAAATACATTCACCGGTACTATCTATGCTCATTGGAATACGCCTGGTTGTGGTAGCCAAACTACTTGCCGCACTACTACTGTACAATGTACTAACTGTATTTCCTGTACTATCACTTGTCCGGCTGATATCACCGTAGCAAACGATGCTAATCAATGTGGTGCTATAGTAACATACCCGGCACCAGCTACATCAGGTTCATGCGGTACCATCACTTCTACTCCTGCATCAGGATCTTTCTTTCCGATAGGAACAACAACGGTAACTGTAACAAGCACAGCAGGTCCTACCTGCACTTTTACGGTAACAGTAAATGATACAGAGGCGCCAGTAATAACCTGCCCGCCGCCTGTAACTGTAAGTTGCGCCAGTGCAGTGCCGCTGCCTGATATAGCATCTGTACCAATAACAGATAATTGTCCCGGTGCAGTGGTAACACATGTGGGTGATGGAATAGGTGCTCAAACCTGCGCCAACAGATTTACCATACAAAGAACATACAGAGTAACAGATGCAGCCGGTAACTTCAGAGAATGTACACAGACTATTACCGTGAACGACCAGACACCACCAACACTTACCTGTCCTGCACCAATCACAGTAAGTTGTGCTGCGGCTGTACCCGCTGCTAATATTGCTTTAGTAACCGGTGTTAGTGATAACTGTAGTGGTGTGGTAACGGTAACACATGTGGGCGATGTAATAAGCAATCAAACTTGTGCTAATAAATTCACCATTACCCGAACATACAGGGCTACCGATGTATGTGGCAACTTTGCGGAGTGTACACAAATAATAACGGTAAATGATGTAACAGCACCGGTAATTACCTGTCCGGCTAATATTACCGTTTCAACACCGATTGGTTCTTGTACAGCCGTGGTAAACTTTACGCCAACTGCTACTGATAACTGTGCTGGCGCAATAACGATTGTTTCTGTACCTGCATCTGGTTCTGTATTTCCATTAGGTACTACTACTGTTACATCTACTGCTACGGATGTTTGTGGTAACAGTTCTTCCTGTACGTTTACTATCACCGTGCTTGATGGACAGTTGCCTGTAATTAGCAGCCAACCCGTAAACAGAACAGTATGTGCTACAACTCCTGCTGTATTCAATGTTGTATCAACCAATGCTGTTAGTTACCAGTGGGAGCAATGGACAGGCAGTGCATGGGCAGCTGTACCCGGAGCCACCAGCGCAACGCTGGCATTACAAAATACCACTGTAAGTATGAATACAAATACATACAGGGTAAAAGTAATTGGCTTGTGTACAACGGTAACATCCGGCGCAGCCAGCTTGTATGTTAATCCGCTACCAACAATATCATTATCAGCTTCCCGAAACACCGCATTACTACCAGGACAATTATTAACAATATCTGCAACAGTAAGCCCTGGTGGCGGCAGTTTTGTATGGTTTAAAAATGGGGTGCCTGTTACTGGTATTTCATCAGGTAGCTTATCAAACCTTACTGTTGATAATATTGGTACGTACCGAGCAGTATACACCGACCTGAATGGATGTGTAGCAACATCAGCAGATTTGATAATAAGCGGACAGGCCTCGGAAAAATTGTGGGTGTATCCAAATCCCAACCAGGGCCGGTTTGAAGTAAGGTATTATAACCAGGTAAATGAAAACCTGACACTGAATATTTATAATCCACTGGGACAAAAAATTTATCAAAGAGCATTTACCACCAACCTTGCTTATACAAAATTGCCTGTAGATTTTGGTAATCGCTTTACTGAAGGAGTATATATTGTAGAAGTAATAAATGCACTGGGGAAAAAAGTAGGTACTAAAAGAATAATAGTGCGACAACCTTAACCAAAACCAACTGCTCCCTTCAACCATCCATCCGCAGCAATGCGGATGGATTTTTTTTACTTACTGGTTAGCTCGTTAAATAGTTTGTTTGCATCACCTGCGAAATGTATTATTAACTATGTTAAATCAGGTTAGGAAAGGAAATAGTATTTCAACAGCTCTTAAAAAATTTGCCGGGCACTTCTTCCAGCATAGCTTCTATTTTTTTTGCGGCATTGGTAATGGACAGTCCGCCAAGATTGGTACAACGTAATGTATGATGTATCTGGTCGCCAACGGCTTTCATAGTTTCTATTACTTCATCTAAAGGAATAAGCTGCTCATAATCTGATAAGGCCATATTGGCACAAGACATAGCGTTGGTTGCCGCCATTACATTTCTTCCCAGGCAAGGAGCTTCTACCCGGTTGCCAATGGGGTCGCAAATAATACCGAGAGAATTTTGTAATGCCAGTGAAGCTGCGGCTATAGATTGTTTCAATGTGCCGCCTTTCATTTCTACGATAGCAGCAGCAGCCATACCACCACCTGAACCTGTTTCGGCCATACAGCCGCCTACCTCTGCCGCAAACGTAGCATGTGCTGCAATGAACACACCAATCAATCCGGCTGATAACATGGCTTTTACTATTTCATCTTCGTGCAATTGCATGGAATGTGCAGTGCCAAACAATGCCCCTGGTAATGCTCCGCAACTTCCGGCAGTGGGTGCAGCTACTATTACCCCCATCGAACTTTTTACTTCCATCATCGCACTTACATACATGATGATGCGGTTATTGGATTCACCACCTATTAATTTACCGGCATCCATTTTTTCTTTGAACTGTGGCGACTGGCTTCCTAAAATACGGTCATGATATTTTGTTCCTTTCAGCCCCAGCTCAATTGCATTGCCCATGATATGAATGATGCTGCGCATTTTCTCCAATACTTCTGACGCAGCAATATTTCCTCTGGCCATTTCGTAATCAACAGCCAGCTCCCACAAGGCTTTATTCTTGCCTTCATTATACTCCATCATTTTATTGCAGGTAATAAATGGCACCTGTAAATTTTTACGGGCCATTACCGGTAAAACGGGCTGCAGTTGTTTGATAAATGAAACACCTTCCATTGCCTGCAGCTCCCGGTAAATACCATCCTCTATAAAAGCCTGCGATTTAATTTCAATAAAAGATATTTCCCCTTTGTGAAATGCTATATCATCATACTGTACAGAGGCTTTTAAAAAAGCAATAATATTTTCAGGAACATCACAGTAAACTAATGTTTCATAATAATCCCCGGCCATGGAAACTTTAACCTCATCAATGGCTATCACTTCTATCATACCGCCTCCGGTGGAGATAGCGGTGAGCTTTCTTGTTTCTTTATTATTAGATAAAGTTATTTTATACAGGTTCGGGTGACTATTGCCAATATCAGTAATGCTGATTTTAATATTGATGCCTGCAGTTACAATATGCTTGTCTGATTCGGGCAGCCGTTCATCATGTGCTTCCCACCCGAGAAAGCCTCCAAACAATCCCATATCCGACCCCTGGCTTTTGTGTGTAGTGGCCAGTGAACCGTTGGGATCAAACTCTATCAAAATGTCTTTGATGTTTTCATCCATCAGATCTCTGCACAAACGGGCAATGCGTAAAGAAGCGGCACAATGCGAACTGGATGGGCCCCGCATTACCGGACCAATAACATCATTGAAAATACTGGGATAGGTTCCCATGTGGCTTATGTTTTAAGTGTATAGTAAGTTACAAATTCCTTTTCCAATATTGTTCCATTGTTTTTCGTAAATGCAGTGTAGTATTTTCCCGTTGGTTAATGCTGTGGTCCCGCATCGGATACGACATCATACTAAAGAGTTTATTATGTTTTATTAATTCATTCACCAGCATTTCAAAATTCTGGTAATGCACATTATCATCGGCTGTGCCATGCATGATGAGGAGATTTCCCTGTAATTTTTTGGCATGTGTTACTGGCGATCCTTCCCGATAACCTTCTTTATTATCATCCGGCAAACCCATATATCGTTCCTGGTAAATATTATCATACAATGCCTGATGGGAAACAAAGGCTATTGCAATGGCTGATTTAAAAACATCTCCATGCCGGAAGATACAATGCAATGACATTTGTCCGCCGCCGCTCCAGCCCCAGATGCCAGTATGATTTGCATCTATAAAAGAAAACTGCTCCATAATTTTTTTTGCAGCGGCTGCCTGGTCGTCGGCAGCAAGCAAACCAATTTGGCGGTAAATGCTTTTTCTAAAATCCCTGCCTCTGGGTACCCTGGTGCCGCGGTTATCAATACTAACTACAATACAACCTACTTCGTTGGCAAGGTATTGGTGCCAAAGATTATCACCAGTGCCCCAGTTGTCCTGCACGGTGGAACCGGCGGGTTCTCCATATACATGAAAAATGACAGGGTATTTTTTTTGGGGATCAAACGCTATAGGTTTTATCATCCATGCATCGAGCTGCACCTGTCCAATATCTACTTTAAAAAATTCTTTGGGCCGAAGACCGAGTTCATTCATTTTACTTTTTAGGGCTGCATTGTCTTCGAGCAGTTGTATTTCTTTGTGTGTACTTAGATCTATGAGTGCTATACGGCGTGGTGTTGCGGCGTTTTCAAAACTATGGATAGCATATTTTGCATCACCAGCTATCTGGTATGAATGCTGACCCGCCATATCCTTCGGTGATACTCTTTCTGCTGTTCCACTTCCATCTAACCTGCTGCGGTACAAATACCGTTGTGTAAAATTATCTGGCGAAGCAATATAATATGCATAGCCGCCGGCCGGGTCAATGCAATTGATATTCACCACATCAAAATTTCCTTTGGTGATCAGTTGCATTTGTTTGCCATCTCTTGCTACTTTATATAAATGCAGCCAGCCGTCTTTTTCGCTGGTCCAGGTAAATGCCTTGTTATTATCTAACCAAACAATATTATCATGAACATCAAGGAACGCTTCGTCTTTATCAGTCAGAATATTTTTAAGGGCCATTGTTTTTGTGTTACCTACCCACACGGTGTTGGTATTCTGTAAACGGTTCAGTTGCTGTATCATCACTTCATCAGAGCCGGGTATATAATCCATTCTTGCTAAATAATTATTGCGTGGATCGCCGGGCACTTTAAACCATTTTGTTTGTCCACCAGTTGCCGGTACCACGCCTACTTTAACAGCAGAATTAGCAGTACCCACTTTTGGATAGGGCAATGGAATTGGAACAGAATAGTTTGAATCCACATTATTGATCATATAAAAAGTTCCTACTCCTTTGGTATCTGCTTGCCAATAAGCAATATTTTTTCCATCGGGGCTCCAGCGAAAACCATCCCGGCCATCCAATTCTTCTTCATACACCCAGTCAAATGTGCCATTGATGATATTGCCTCCGCCATCTTTTGTGAGTTGTGTTATTTTCCCCGTTGCAATGTCTTCCACATAGATATTTAGTTTGCTTACATAGGCCACTCTTCGGCCATCTGGCGAAAATTTGGCAAACATTAAAGTCGCCTCTTCCAGACCTTTACCCAGTTGTGTTAGTTTTCCTGTAGTAAGATTTAATACCCAGTAATCGCCTCTGGTGTGATAGCGCCATACTTTTCGGGTATTGGTAAATATCAGCAACTGGTTATTATCATCGGACCAACCATAATCGTAAATCGATAAGGGTAGGGAATTCCCGGCCGGCAACAATTGATTAGCACTCACCAGAATTGATTTTGTTCCGCTTGCAACATTGTAACGAATAATATCATTTGCTTTTGCAACCGTATTATATTCCAACATGGAGTAACCTTTATTATCCTTCATCCAGCGAATCTGGCCGATGCCTTTGGACCGATAAAGATTATTGGTATAAATATCTTCCAGCGTAAGTTTTTTATGCTGCGCACCGAGGTGAGTGTTGAATGAAATTGTGGTAATAAATAATCCCAAATAGAATTTATGGATCATGCAATACTTTTTATCTGTACTAGAAATTGATTGCTATTATTTTTTATCCGGCGATTGCCTGCTTTTAATAACCACTGGTTGCTCCAATGTAGTAGTAACAGCGGATAGTATTGCTTTATACTGTCCCGGTCGTATATATTTTTGGTACTGTGTAAAATAGGGCAGGTCGCTGGTTTGTCGTTTTACGATCATATCCCACCGGTATTGATTAAATCCTTGTTGCCCCTGTAGTTTTACAGCCCATACTTCTTTATTGGCCGTGTCTTTTATAGAAAGGGTTACTGGTTTTGCTTGGCTTAACCAATATACAATATCCAATTTCTCCACGGTGCTTTGATCGGGTATGCCAGAGGCTGATTGAAACCAGGGCAACGTAGTTTCTTTTATGGCCAACAAATGATCTTTGCCGGAAGGGAATGTATTGTTGACCAATGAATGTATTACCTGAAGATTTATTTTATAGATCCCTCTTCCATGTGTAGCTGCTACCAGATCCATGGTAGCAGTATGTATTTCCAGATCTGCAATGGCAGTACCAGGCATATTGTTACCAAGGTATGACCAGGTTTTACCCCTGTTCACCGATATATACACTCCCCGAAAACAGCCTGCATATAAAATATTTTCATTGAGAGGATCTTCCAGAATCACATTGACCGGCTCGTTAGGCAAACCTGCTGCAATGCTGGTCCAGGTTTTTCCATAGTCTTCCGACATATAGCAATAGCTATTGAGATCATCATAGTTAATACCCGTCATCGCTACATACACTCTTTCTTTTACAAAACGGGAAGCACAAATACTCCGGATATAATTATTGGCAAGTCCTTTATCATGTTCTTCCCAACTTACTCCATCGTTTTTGGAAACCCAGAAAGCTCCTTTATCAGTGCCTGCGTATAATAAACCTTGCTGCATTGTGGATTCTACCAGCGCCGCACTGGAGAAGGATTGTTTTTCTTTTGCTGCTGTAACAGTGATGTTCGGGCTGATCACATTCCAGTTATTACCCTGGTCGGTAGTTTTGAAAATATAATTGCCGCCATGATACAATGTTTCTTTTTGATGCGGAGAAATAAAATACGGCGTTACATAATTAAATAACAATGTGTCTTTACTTGTTTTTGCCAACTCCGGCTGTATGTATTCAGTTGTATCTGCTTTTTTATCGAAGCGAACGATGCCGCCATGTTGCGAACTATAATAAATGGTATTCGCATCTTCGGGATCTACCTGTGTTACACAACCATCACCACCATCCCAGGGATCGATCCAAATGTATTTCCATGGATCGGGAATGGCAGGATTAAATTCTTTTGGCGGACCATACACGGTGGCATTGTCTTGTGTGCCGCCATAAACGATATAATTTTTTTGATCGATGGTGATATCATAAAATTCTCCCACCGGTATATTATTATAATGTAACCAGGACAATCCTTTATCATAACTAACATAAAAACCACCATCATTTCCCGCCGCTATATGATTAGGATTAGTGGGATTGATCCATAGCTCACACTGATCCAGATGAAAACCTGCTGCAAGACTGGGATTGATCCGATTTACAGTTCCGCCAACGATACCAAATGTTTTTCCTCCATCGGTACTATGTGCTAACCGAACGCCGAGACAATATACTTCTTCATCGTTTTGTGGATTTACATATACATCGGTAAAGTACCAGCCAATCACGGAGAATATTTTAATGGGAGCTGTATGTGTTTTCTTCCACGTTAACCCACCATCTGTTGTTGTGTACAGCTCTGCAGATTGCCCGGGTGTAGTTGCCAAATTATCAATGAACGCATAGGCTTTTTGCGGATTGGTATAGGACACTGCCAGTCCTATTCTTCCGGTTTTTGGTCCTGCGGGCAAACCCGTAGTACAGGCGGTCCAACTTTTTCCTCCATTGGTACTTTTGTAGATGCCGCTGTTTTTTCCACTGATGCCGGGATACACTTCCCACATGGATGCATACATTATTTGTGGATTGGATGGTGCAATAACAATATCGTTTGCCCCGGTTGCATCATCAATATACAACACCTGTTGCCATGTTTTTCCTCCATTGGTAGTTTGATACAAGCCCCGGTTTTTATTTTTTGACCATAAATGCCCGAGTACGGCAACCATTACGATGTCGGGGTTGGTAGGATGGATAGCAATTTCAGCAATGGACCATGAATCTTCCAACCCGATGTATTGCCATGTATTACCTGCATCATTAGAACGATACATACCGGTGCCGGGTAATGTAAAATTTCTTGGCTTCTTTAAATTTTCGCCGGTGCCTACATATATAATTGATGGATTGGAAGGCGCCAGTTCCATATCTCCAATACCTAAGGAAGCTTGTTCCTGGAAAATACATTTCCAGCTAATACCATTGTCGGTAGTTTTCCAAATTCCTCCCGATCCAAATCCTGCATACATTGTACCGGGGTGTGTGGCATCTACCTGTACTACATCTGCCCTGGCAGAATTTACCACCGGCCCAAGCGACATCCAGTCCAGTTTATACTTTGTATCTCTTTTCATTTGCTGATAGGTTTGAAAAGAACTTACCAGTGGAGATTGCATTTGCTGCGCATGACTTTGCAATACCGATAAAAAGATTACAATGCTATAAATAATTAAAGCTCTCTTCATGTTGTTAAATTAATTGAATCGGTAAATGCGGTCTATAATTTTTTGACGAAAAGTAATCCGGTCAATTCGTTCATTACACCAGAGACAGGGTTAGTGATAAATATAACTCTTTTGGTTTTATTTTTTTGGGGGAGATCGGCATCTGAATTAGTCCGTTGCGGGGTTGATAAAATTTATACCCGAGCCTTTTATCTTAATAAATTAATAATCAATTTTCCCAACTATTAAAGTGTAAGTTTGTTACCACTAAAAAAGTTAATCATCATGTCAGCCACGAAAGCCTACGGAGCACAATCCGCCACCTCACCGATAGCTCCGCTCACCATCGACAGAAGAGCACCGAAACCACACGATGTACAAATTGAAATTAAATACTGCGGTGTTTGCCACAGCGATCTGCATACTGCCCGCAACGAATGGGGCAATGCTATTTATCCCTGCGTACCGGGACATGAAATTGTTGGGATAGTAACAGCCGTTGGCAGCCACGTTAAAAAATTTAAAGTAGGCGACCGTGCCGGTGTTGGATGCCTGGTAGATAGTTGCCGTGATTGTGAAAATTGTAAAGATGGATTAGAACAATACTGTGCGAACGGTGCAACGTTTAGTTACGGCAGCCCGGAGAGAGATGGCAGCGGTGTTATCACCCATGGTGGATACAGCCAGTCCATTGTATCACACGAAGATTTTGTATTGCATATAGCAGATAACCTTCCGCTGGATGCAGTAGCTCCTTTGCTTTGTGCTGGTATCACCACTTACTCTCCATTAAAACATTGGAAAGTGGGTAAAGGAACTAAAGTAGGTGTGCTTGGTTTAGGCGGACTCGGACACATGGGTGTGAAGATAGCTGTAGCGATGGGTGCGGAAGTAACGATGCTGAGTCATTCTCCTTCTAAAGAAAAAGATGCGAAGAAATTAGGGGCACACAAATTTGTATTGACGAGTGATGCAGAACAAACAAAAGCGGTAACGGGTTATTTTGATTTTATACTGGATACGGTTTCTGCCAATCATGATTATAATTTTTACCTTGGCTTGTTGCGCACCAATGGTACAATGGTATGTGTGGGTGTGCCACCAACGCCACAGCCGGTACATGCTTTCTCCATTATTTTTGGACGTAAGAGTTTAGCCGGTTCATTAATTGGTGGCTTACCAGAAACACAAGAGATGCTTGACTTCTGTGCTCAACATAATATTGTAAGTGAAATAGAACTGATCCGCATGGATGAAATTAATGAGGCGTATGATAGAATGCTGAAGGGTGATGTAAGGTATCGGTTTGTGATTGATATGGCGACGATATAGTGAATGGTCAATGGTGAATAGTGAATGGGGTCGTTTAAATAATTAGCTGTCTTTTATAGGCAGCTTTTTTTATTGTTTATAGTACGGTAACAGTTTATTCATGTTGTAGTAACAATGATGCGGTTAGTTGCAGTCCCTTAACTAAAACAACTCATCGCTTATGAACCTGAAACAATTTTTACCGATGGCCGCTATCGTTGCACTCTCGGCCTGTAGTCCTTCTGACTTACCTAATAACAATGAAGATGCCTCTACCTTTAATTTGATCAGCACTACCATTATTGGTGGTGAGGGTGCGGCAGAAATTTCTGCTTTCGATCCTATTACAAAAAAATTGTTTGTGGTAACCAATACGGGTGTTACACAAATAGATATTTTAAATCTTAGCAACCCTGCATTGCCTGTAGCTATGGGCACTATTGACGTTAGTCTCTATGGTGGTGGCGTAAACAGTTTATCTGTACATGATGGTAAGCTGGCTGCAGCGATAGAAGGTTTTGTAAAAACTGATAATGGTAAAGTGGTAGTGTTTAAAACAACGGACTATTCAGTAGTTAAACAAGTAACCGTTGGTGCATTACC
>LNFJ01000023.1 GCA_001464625.1 Bacteroidia bacterium Ga0077558
GCATCGCCCATAAATTGGGCTAAGAATATGCCGGGGCCTTTTATTGTTGTCATTTAAAAGTTTAGATTAAATATAATAAGCATTGAATATTTTACACTTCCATCGAAATCCATTTTGCATCACTCTTACCACTTTCTATTACTTTTTCTATAAATAACATTCCCCGCAATCCATCTTCATAACCCGGAAAATCCAACCATTCAGCTTTGGGCTTTTCACCGGCTAACTGTGCCTGCACACATAATGCAAAATTGCGATAGTGATTGGCAAATGCTTCCAAATAACCTTCTGGGTGACCGGCTGGTGTGCGGCAATTATGTGCAGCAACAGAACTAAGATAACCTGTTCCTGCACGCCACACTTCAGTTGGTTTGTCTAACCATTTTACTAATAAAGTATTTGGGTCTTCCTGCTTCCACTCAATACCGCCTTTTTCTCCATATACTCGTATTTTAATATTGTTTTCTTCGCCTGCTGCTACTTGTGTAGCAAGTAGAACTCCGCTTGCCCCATTATTATATTTTAATAATACCGCCCCATCATCATCTAATTTTCGTCCTTCTACTACAATATTAATATCTGCACAAAGTTTTGTAGTTTTTAATCCACTTACATACTCTGCCAGGTTAAATGCATGAGTACCTATATCACCCATGGCTCCTGCAATACCGCTTTTAGTTGGGTCTGTTCTCCAGGCTGCCTGCTTATTATCATTGCTTTCCAGAAAATTGCTTAACCAACCCTGCGGGTATTCAACGTAAATCTTTCTTATTGTGCCAAACTTACCACTCAGCACTTGCTGGCGGGCTTCTTTTACCATTGGATAACCAGTATACGTATGTGTAAGGCAAAAATATTTTCCGCTTTGTTCAATAACCGCTTCTAGTTCTTTTGCTTCATTCAAATCAAAAGTCATTGGTTTATCCAATACCACATGAAAACCATTTTCCAACGCCAATTTAGCAGGAGCAAAATGTAGATGGTTAGGGGTAACAATGCTTACAAAATCCATCCTTTCATCCACTGGTAATTCAGCTTCTCTTCTCATCATTTCTTTATATGATCCGTACACTCTTTCCGGTAAAAGATGCAATTCCTTTCCGGCCTGTGCCGATTTTTCAGCATCGCTGCTAAAGGCGCCACATACCAATTCTATTTCACTATCCATGGCCCAACCATCCCCATTCTTAATTTTCTGTTTGGCATTTCAAACGTTTGTTATTTATTATAATAGAAAAAATGTGTTCTGAGAACATAATCTGAATTTAAAAATAGTACATTTAGTTCTTTAATGATTGATTTTATAAACAGCCTTTTAACTAACGATTGCATATGAAAATAACAACTCGTATCCAGCTTTCAACAATGATGTTCCTTAATTTTTTCATTTGGGGTATCTGGTTTGTAACTATGGGTACATATCTGATAAAAGGTAGTATTGGTGCTACAGGAGGACAGACTGGACTTGCGTACGGAACACAATCGCTTGGTGCTATTATTGCCCCATTTATTATCGGCATGATTGCGGATAAATTTTTTGCCGCACAAAAAATACTTGGAGTACTTCATTTAATAGGTGCCGGCCTTTTATATTATATTTCTTCCAGCAATAGTTTTAATTCATTCTATAGTGTACTTATAATTTACATGATTATCTATATGCCTACGCTGGCATTAGTAAATTCCATTTCTTTAAAACAAATTACTAACCCGGAAAAAGAGTTTTCACTAATAAGAATGTGGGGAACGGTTGGCTGGATAGCAGCTGGTTTGATTATTGGATGGATGGCATGGGAAAAAACTCCGGATACATTGAATATTACATTTAAAGTTGCGGCCATTGTATCTGTTGTTTTCGGACTTTATTGTTTCTTTTTGCCAGATACACCTCCTCCAAAAGCCGGGCAAAAGGTATCAGTATCAGAAGTTCTTGGCTTAGATGCACTTAAAATTCTAAAGGATAAAAACTATCTCATATTTTTTATCGCCTCCATTTTAATTTGCATTCCTCTTGCCTTTTATTATGGGCAGGCTAATGTTTTTTTGAATGAAGCGGGAATGACTAAAGCCGCTGCAAAGATGACATTGGGGCAAATTGCCGAAACTGTTTTCCTGTTTCTAATGCCATTATTTTTTGCCAGGTTTGGCACTAAACAAATGCTGCTGATTGGAATGTTGGCCTGGATTGCCCGTTATGCTTTATTTGCATATGGCGATACCGGACCTAATATATGGATGCTATACCTTGGAATTATCTTACATGGTATTTGTTATGACTTTTTCTTTGTTACCGGTCAAATTTATACAGATTACAAAGCAGGCCCCAGAGTTAGATCTTCGGCCCAGGGATTGATAACGTTAGCTACTTATGGAATTGGAATGTATATAGGGTTCTATGTTGCTGGTTTATATGTGGATAAGCATAAAATGGGCGAAAGCATGCATGATTGGAAGACTATATGGTTATTCCCTTGTCTTTTTGCAGCAGGAGTAGCTTTGTTATTTTTTGTTTTTTTTAAAAATGATAAAAAACAGGTTAGTGCAGTATAGCTATTACGGCACATAAATCACCTTTAGCTTTATGACAAACAATAATTCAGAACGACGAAAATGGTTAAAGAAGGTAGCCGCTGGAGCTGCTGCTACTGCTATCTTCCCTTCCATACTCTCATTTACGGCGGAGACTAATGAAAAGGAAGACCAAAAGATGAAGGGTAATATTAATCACTCTATCTGTCAATGGACATACTCTTTTCTTTCACTTGACGAATTATGCATGCTTGTAAAAAAAACAGGGTTTGCCGCCATTGATTTAATTGGACCTAAAGGCTGGCCCACATTAAAAAAAAATGGCATTGACTCTTCCATGTGCAATGGAGCAGAAATAAGTTTAGTAAAAGGATGGAACGACAAACAATACCATTCTACATTAATAAAAAATTATTTAGAACATATCGAACTGGTAGCTGCAGCAGGTTACAAAAACCTGATTTGTTTTAGTGGTAACAGAAATGGTATGGATGATGCGGTTGGCTTGAAAACTTGTGTGGAAGGTTTAAAACAAATTATGAGCCTCGCTGAAAAGAAAGGTGTCATCATTCAAATGGAATTGTTCAACAGTAAGGTTGACCATAAAGATTACATGGCTGATAAAAGTGCCTGGGGCATTGAATTGTGTAAACAACTGAGCTCTCCTAATTTCAAACTGCTCTACGATATTTATCATATGCAGGTAAATGAAGGGGATGTAATAAGAACGATAAAGGATAATCACCAGTATTTTGGTCATTACCATACGGCTGGTGTTCCGGGCCGGCATGAAATTGATGAATCACAGGAGTTATATTATCCTGCTATTATGAAAGCAATCGTTGCTACCGGATATAAAGGATATGTGGCGCAAGAATATATTCCAACGGGAAAAGACAGTAAAGAAAAAATTGCAGCATTAAAAAAGGCGATTAAGATTTGTGATGTGTAATTTAAAAAGGGTTACAAAAAAATATTTTGAATTGTACTATTGAAATAACAACAAAAAATAAACTTTAAACTTATAACATGGCAGATAATAATACGTATGATGCAATTGTAATTGGCTCCGGTATCAGCGGTGGATGGGCTGCTAAAGAGCTTACCGAAAAAGGTTTGAAAGTGATAATGCTTGAAAGGGGCAGAAATATAGAGCATGTAAAAGATTATGTAAATGCTACCAAAGAACCATGGGAGTTTCCACACCGGGGTGGACGAACACAGCAAATGATCAAAGACTATCCTGTTTTAAAAAGAGATTACCCGTTAAATGAAACAGTACTTGACTATTGGTGCAAGGACAAAGAGCATCCTTATACAGAAACAAAACGATTCGATTGGTTCCGTGGTTATCATGTAGGTGGTCGTTCTTTAATGTGGGGCCGCCAGAGTTATCGTTTTAATAAATGGGATTTTGAAGCGAATGCAAAAGAGGGAATTGGTGTTGACTGGCCTATCCGCTATGAAGAAATAGCGCCCTGGTATAGTCATGCTGAAAAATTTGCAAGAATACACGGTAGTAAGGAAGGATTAGAAGTTTTGCCGGATGGTGACTT
>LNFJ01000024.1 GCA_001464625.1 Bacteroidia bacterium Ga0077558
AAATCACTTAATGCATCCGAAGAAATTGAATCAAAGAACTGTTTGTACTTATTACTATCCCAGATTTCTAATTTGTCTCCAGTTGCCATCAACACAATATCTTTTGTCAAGTCTGCATAAACCTTCAGGCTCGGCGGCAACAATATCCGGCCTGCGGTGTCCGGCTCTACATAAGTAGCTCCGTTCAAAAAAGCCCTTCTGAATTCCCGTTGCTTCGGGTCGAATTCGTTCAGGCCATTAATTTTTGCAAAGAGCGGCTCCCAGGTCCTCATTGGGTAGAGAGCTAAACATTTTTCAAATCCCCTGTTAATAACAAAGCGTACCGTTTCCTCTTCCGGCAATTGCTTTTTGAACCCTGCCGGGAGGAGGAACCGCCCCTTGGCGTCCAAAGTAGCCTCGAATTCTCCGAGAAAGCCTGTCATTATCAGTTAATTGAATCAAGTTTGAATTAATTGACACAAAATAACACTTTTTCCCACTTAACTACCAAATTTTTCCTATTTTCTTTTATCCCCACCCATTTTTGCTCCGAAAAGCAATGCTGTAAAGGGTTTGAGAGAATGTTAGGGGTTTTGTAACTTTTTTTTGCTGTATAGGTTGTGGATTGCGGTGGATAAGCTGTGAATAGAGCAAGTACGAGGTTGGAAATTTGAAGTACGAAGAGAGGTGGTAATCAAATAAATTCTTATTTTTTACCAATTAAAGTGAAAAATATTCAGGAACACAGTTACAATAAACGATAGTATTTTCGTCCCTTATCAAATACAACAGTTGGTTGTATCATGACAGACCCAAGAAATATATCCATCAACGACTACACTTACTCTCTTCCGGAAGAAAGAATTGCCAAATACCCATTAGCAGCAAGAGATGCTTCCAAATTGCTTATTTATAAAAAAGGAGCAATCAAAGAAGATGTTTACAAAAACATTGCTGAACATGTTCCTGAAAACTCATTACTTGTTTTCAATAATACCAAAGTTGTAGAAGCAAGATTGCTCTTTCATAAATCAACAGGTGGTGTTATTGAAATATTTTGCCTTGAGCCACATGAAAAATACCCTGACATTACAACTGCCATGCTGCAAAAAGAAAAAGTGTTGTGGCAATGTTTGGTTGGTGGTGCATCTAAATGGAAGGCAGGACAAATATTAGAAAAGAAAATCCAATATGGTGAACAAGCAATCATTTTGTTAGCAAAATATGTTCAGAAACGAAACGATTCATTCATTATAGAATTATCCTGGACACCTGCTTCACTCAGTTTTGCTGAAGTATTACATTACGTTGGTGCTATTCCATTGCCGCCCTATATTAAAAGAGCTGTTGAAGAATCGGATCATACCCGATATCAAACTGTTTATGCGCATTATGAAGGTTCAGTAGCTGCACCAACTGCTGGCTTACATTTTACTGACAACACCTTTACTCAACTCGAAGAACAAAATATTCAAACTGATTTTGTTACACTGCATGTGGGTGCAGGGACTTTTAAACCGGTGAAGAGTGAAACCATGCAAGAGCATGAAATGCATGCAGAATGGATCGATGTCTCAAAAAAAACGATTGAGAATATTCTAAAGAATCTTGACAATAATATCATTGCTGTAGGCACCACTTCGCTGCGTACGTTGGAGAGTTTGTATTGGTTGGGAGTGAAACAGTTCGGATTTCGGAGTTCGAAGTTTGGAGTTGAATCCGATAGATCGCTAAGTCTTTTGCAGTGGGAAGCTTATGATTTGAATGAAAAAAATCTCGACGTAAAAGATTCATTAGAATCCTTATTGAATTGGATGGAGAAAAATAAACTAGAACATTTAGTTGCTAAAACCCAAATACTAATTGCACCGGGTTATGATTTTAAGATTGTAAATGGTTTGATTACTAATTTCCATCAACCGCAATCAACCTTGCTACTATTAGTTGCCGCACTAATTGGTGACGATTGGAGAAAAGTGTACGACTATGCCATGCAAAACGATTTCCGTTTTCTTAGTTATGGAGATGGAAGCTTGTTATGGAGAAATAATAGCTAAGCTTTTTTCAATGGAAGATCAACAGTGAAAGTACTGCCTTTACCCAATGTACTTTCTGCTTTAATATCACCATCATGGGCTTCAACCATTGTTTTTACATAGCTTAACCCAAGACCAAAGCCTTTTACATTATGTACATTGCCGGTATGTGCCCGATAAAACTTTTCGAAAATCCTTTTTACTGTGTCTTTGTTCATTCCTATACCATTGTCCTCAATTCGTATCGTAAAATGTTTTGCATTTGATTGCGTTGACAACTTAATAAGTGGGGGAATATTTTCTTTGGCATACTTAACCGCATTATCTACCAGGTTATTGACAAGGTTTGAAAAATGAACTTCATCTGCATTGATCAAATCATTTGGTGCATTTAACTCCAACTCAACTTTCCCCTTTTTATCTTCTAATTGCAATGCAAAATTATCCACCACATCTTGAATCACTTCATGCACATGCAATGGCTTCAAGTTTAAATCCACCTCTTGCTTTTCTAATTGCGATGCCCGCAAAATTGTTTCTACCTGGCGGTTCATCCTTTGATTTTCCTCTTTTATAATATCGCTGAAATAACCCATCTTCTGCCTATCCTGTATCACTTTTTCATTTCGCATAGCATCCACTGCCAGCGAAATTGTAGCAATCGGTGTTTTGAATTCATGCGTCATATTATTGATGAAGTCATTTTTTATTTCTCCCATTTTCTTTTGCCGAAGCATGGTGCGAACAGTGAGATAAAATGCAGCAAGAATGATCAATGTAAATAAAACAGAGAGAATAATTCTGCCCTGAAGTGATTGGTACACTAAATTTTTAATTACAGGAACTACGACTACCAATACTTCATTAACCGATAAATTTTCACCGGGAGAACCACTCGGAGGATCTAGTCTAACCACTAAGGAAAGATAATTGGTAGTATCCTGGTAAAAATTAGCAAAGCCGTTGGATTGCTTTTCGAAATAATTTTCGCCGTAGCGGCCAATAGTAGCTACACCAAATTCAAATGGCACATCTTTCAAATCATTATTCAAAAAAGCTTTGTGAACTTTTACCCGTATTTGTTCCTGGTCATACTTTCGTCCAACCGTTACGGGCTTAAAAATATCAAGGCTAAATCCTTCGGGGGCTAAATTTAATTTATTGGCCCCGGTACTGGGAGCATAGATACCAATTTGCTGTACTAAATCTTCGCCGGCAGTTTCAGCAGCTTTCATTATCCGTTGCTTGATTTGTTCTTCCCGCAACGAGATCATACTCTTGATCCACGAAACCTGGATAACAATAATACTGATCAGAGAAAGACTTATCAGTACAGTAATAATGGTAAAAGTTCTTTTCACTAACTATAAATAATTATGCGTAAGATAAAAGGTTTTCTAAACATCCCCAATCTGGATAGGATAAAACTACTTTGCAAAAATACAGTTCCCGGCCGGGCTCCTATCCCCTCAAGCGGGTATTAACGACTATTTTAACTGGCTTTTAGAATAATACTAACATTACTGGTAATATCTGCAATTTCTTCTCCCGTTTTTGTGGGCTTTCAACACATTTTTTTAATAATAAATTTTCAGCTTAAATTGAAGTATGATTGAACCTGCTTCCGGCATATTATTAATTGCTGACCCCTTCCTGAAAGACCCCAACTTTCTTCGCACCGTTGTTTTTTTATGTGAGCATAATGCAGAAGGCAGTTTTGGTTATGTATTGAATCGTCAATATCAAAATACATTGGACCAGTTTTTACCCGGTATGGAAGAGTATAAACTTCCGGTTTATTATGGCGGGCCTGTGCAACAAGATTCTATTCATTTCTTACATCAATACCCTGCTGAGATTCCGGGTGGGCAAGAAGTAATGAAAGGAACATACTGGGGTGGAAATTTTGACGCATTGGTTGATGTTATTAAAAGCCCTTCCTTTAATATTGATAAGGTTCGCTTATTTATCGGCTACTCCGGATGGGAGGCTGGACAATTAGAAGAAGAGATCACTGAAAAAACATGGCTGACGGTAAAAGCCAACAACAAAATAATTTTTCAGAAAAATTATGAAACGATCTGGAAAGATTCGCTCAAATTAATGGGTGGTGATTATGAAATGATGGCAAATTTTCCCACTGACCCGCAGTTAAATTAAAACTTGATTCTATGAAACGTACAATACTTATTTTTCTTTTATCCATTTCAATTTTCGGATCATATCAATGTAGTACCTTAAAAAAATTAGGGCTTATTCCACCCGAACTGGAAATGGCCATGGGATTAAAAGATGCTTTGTCTCAAGGATTATTTAAAGGATTCAATGCTTTTGCAGACCCCAATGGCAACCCATTAGTTCGTTTTGTTTTTCCAGGTGAAGCAGAAAAAATTGAAAAAACACTCCGGGATATTGGTTTTGATAAAATGATCAACCAGGTTACGGGTAAATTCACCAAGGCTATGTCATCGGCAGTTGCTGTTTCAAAACCGCTTTTTTTTGATGCCATTAAAAACATGAGTATCAAAGATGCTGCTAAAATTTTAGTAACAGATAACACTCATGCAGCAACCGATTATTTTAAATCTGAAATGAAATCCGGTCTCATGACGGCTTTTCGACCTATTGTTGACAGCACAATTAAAACTGAAGGAGCCGATAAGGAATGGAGCAGCATTACAAATGTTTATAACAAAATCCCTTTCATCAATAAACCACTCGAAAATAATCTTACTGATTTTATATCTGCGAGAGTCATTGATTTAATGTTTGTAATGGTAGCCAGCGAAGAAGAACAAATCCGCACCAAATATGAGTTGCGTAAAACGGATATGATGAAAAAGGTTTTTTCTTATGCAGAACAGGAATTGAAGCGAAGAACTTCTTTACCAAAATAAAAAACCCTTTCGAAAAATCGAAAGGGTTCTAATTTGTTTTCACAATCCCGGATAAGGCTGGGTTTTCCAGGTTTCCTTATCTCTTATTCAACAGGTACTGCGCCTTCTACTAATACCGTTACTTTATTATTAAGCACTTCTACAAATCCACTTTGTATATCGAAATTTACCACATTGTTTTGTTTATCCTTCAGCACTTTTACCCGACCGGCTTTTAATGCACTGATCAGCGGAGCATGTTTTTCCAACACTTCAAACGAACCGCTGATGCCCGGCATTTGCACACCGTACACTTCGCCGCTGTATAATTTTTTTTCGGGTGTTAAAATTTCTAAATTCATAAATCAATTTGAAAATGTGACGATTTGAAAATTTCTCGATGATTCGAAGCATCTCCAAATCAATTAATTTTCAAATCTTCAAATTACTGCGCTGCCGCCATCAACTTCTTACCTTTTTCAATCGCATCATCAATGCTACCTACGAGGTTGAAAGAAGCTTCCGGATATTCATCTACTTCACCATCCATGATCATATTAAAACCACGGATCGTTTCTTCAATTGGAACCAACACACCTTTCAAACCAGTAAATGCTTCTGCAACGTGGAATGGTTGTGATAAGAAACGTTGTACTTTTCTTGCACGGCTTACTACCAATTTATCTTCATCACTCAACTCATCCAAACCAAGGATAGCGATGATATCTTGTAATTCTTTATAACGCTGCAACATCAACTTCACTCTGTTAGCACAATTATAATGAGCATCACCTACGATCAGCGGAGTCAAAATTCTTGAAGTAGAATCCAATGGATCCACCGCAGGATAGATACCTAAGTCAGCGATCTTACGACTCAATACAGTTGTCGCATCTAAGTGAGCAAATGTTGTTGCAGGAGCCGGATCGGTCAAGTCATCCGCAGGTACATAAACTGCCTGCACAGATGTAATCGAACCATTTTTAGTTGAAGTAATACGTTCCTGCATGATTCCCATCTCCGTAGCCAGCGTAGGTTGATAACCAACAGCCGAAGGCATACGACCTAACAACGCAGATACTTCAGAACCGGCTTGTGTAAAACGGAAGATATTATCAACGAAGAACAGGATGTCACGGCCTTTGCCAGTGCCATCACCGTTACGATAGTATTCCGCAATAGTCAAACCAGACAAGGCCACCCTTGCTCTTGCTCCGGGAGGTTCATTCATCTGTCCGAATACGAAAGTAGCTTTTGAATCAGCCAGTTCTTTCATATCCACTTTACTCAGATCCCATCCACCTTCTTCCATGCTATGTTTAAAAGCATCACCATATTTCATAATGCCTGCTTCAATCATTTCACGCATCAGGTCATTTCCTTCACGGGTTCTTTCACCTACACCGGCAAATACAGATACACCGGAATAAGCCTTTGCGATATTATTAATAAGTTCCTGGATCAATACTGTTTTACCCACACCGGCACCACCAAACAAACCGATCTTACCACCTTTGGAATAAGGTTCAATAAGGTCAATTACTTTAATACCGGTAAATAAAATTTCTGAGGCAGTGCTCAGGTTTTCAAATGCCGGAGGTGCATTGTGAATAGGACGGCCACCTTTTTTAGATACAGCAGGCAAACCGTCGATCGGGTCGCCGGTTACATTGAACAAACGGCCTTTGATCTCATCACCAACAGGCATGGTGATAGCAATACCGGTGTCCACTACTTCCATTCCACGAACAAGACCTTCGGTTCCGTCCATCGCAATGGTACGTACGCTGTCTTCACCGAGGTGCTGCTGTACTTCCAATACAAGGATGTCGCCGTTTTCTCTTTTTAATTCTAAGGAGTTATAAATTTCCGGGAGAGTGCCGTTGAACTGAACGTCAACTACCGCACCAATTACCTGTTTTACTTTACCAACGTTTGCCATATAAAGTGTTTAATAAAAAATCCCGGAAACTACCGGTATTTTCAGGCCGCAAAGGTAAGGGTGCGGGGTTAATCCTCCAATTTGAATAGGAAAGATTTTTGTGGTGTGGAAAAGGGGGTGAAAACGCATGAAAACGGGGCAGAAAGCAAAATGGCTTTCTGCCCCGTTTCAAGATTATACAGCTTAGTTGCTCTTACCAATCAGGAACATAAAGCCTACCTGACCGGTTATGTTACTAAAACTTAGCTTTCTCTGCCCATTATCATCCAGGTATATTTTGCTGGTTTTAGGTGTCATGTCTTGCCTGTAAGAAGGTTCGGCAAATACAACAAATCGAGAGCCAAGTCTATGAAATACAGCCAGACCTGCACCAAGATAAAGTTGACTATTTATATCATCTTCACTCCAACGGGTGTCTGTAACTTTCCCTTTCCCCAATAAACCTCCATAACTCAAACTCATAAATAAAGAAGTTGGTTTATCAAGCCCCTCGCTGGTTAGTGCAAACTTAAGAGCTAGCTGGTACTCGAAGGTTTTAGGTTCAATAGTCTTTGTATAATTGGCAAATCCATCATTACCATTGTAAACAATCTTACTTTTTTTATGAAAAGTAATGCTTGAGGAAAAAATTGTCTTCTGGTTTAATAAAACACTATAGCTTAAAGGAGTAATTGATGCGCCAGTTGAGATTAATTTATCCTGATAAAGATGCACAGAACCTCCCATTCCAAGGGCAACTACTTTCCCAAAAAAAACACCCTCCAGGTCTTTATATTGGGCACTGCTTTGAAGGGTGCAGCCAAATAAAACGAGCATTAATACATAGAGTCTGAATTTCATAATTCCAGTTTTGATTTTTAATTAATTGGTTTTAATAATATCAATTTGTGTGTAAAATTATAGGCCGCATCTACAAAGTCAAGCATCTGCGACCATTTTTCTTTGCTGATATTTTTTTGCTTATACGTTTTCTGAATATCAATCGTCAACACATTATTCTCAACTTTAGCCGAAGTAATGAAAGCACCTGTCTCATTATCTACATTTGTTTTCAATTCCTCTATGCCCTCTACAGTATATCCTGCCGGTACCGTCATATTGATCTGCCATTTTAAGTCTCTCGGGTAACGCACATCAATATCAAAATTTCTTGTACGTTCTTCTTTTCTTATTTGCAACTGTGACCCCATCAGGCCGGGAAGATTAATTAGTAACTTATTTCCAGCCTTCCTGATTTTTTCACCTACCTGTGCAATTTCTTTGTACATCAATTGTGGCTTTTTGAAAGTTCTTCCTTCGGTCATCATCTGAAAATCTTTATAATTAACTGTAGCACCGAAATCACCTTCCATCTGTTCTTTCATATACTCAGGCTTCCGTATTTTGAATTCCTCTGTAATTGCTTTTTTCTGCTGGTATATCTGGTCCATGTATTTTGCGGGTACATTTTCATAGTCGTCCGGACCGTTAAATGTTCTGCTATCATTAAACATATAGGTTGTAAACTGTAAGGCTGAACCACTATTCCTTTCTTTTTGAATACCGGTGTAAGCTGTTGTACGTTCTATATTTAACCATTTTAATGAGGTATCAACAGCGACATTAAACTGAAAAAGACTTTTGTTGTTTTCTGCTTTCACATCAGCAATTTTCACTTCTTCCGTTTGCTCCTTGGCAGTAATCGGTAGCTTATACCCCACATTACCAATCATTGTTTCATCCACATCATAGAGATTAGAATGCTCTGTGGCTTTAAAAATATATTTCCCTTTTACCCGCAGGCACCACGACAATTCATTTTCAAATAAAAGATTGGCTGGTGATGTCAGGTTGTTAGGAGTGGTTACAATTATCTCAGAAGTTATTTTGCGGGTATATAATAACTGCCCCAGTAAATAACAGAACTGTTTATCAGAGTAGTAATAATTATTAAATACCTGGGTATGTCGGATATAGTAATACGCCATCTCAATAAACTTATCTTCCGGAACATCTTTGCCACCAGCATTTTTCAACTTACCCCACAACATAGAAGATATTGCATCTACTGTTGCGCCACTTGCCCCATATACATAACTACCCCCCACTCCTGTATAATTTGCGTATGCCTTTTTACCAATCTCTGCTACATCAAAAGTGTTTTTAATCTGCCCTTTGGTTCCTGCAAACAAATACTTTATTTCACGGCCATCAGTATAGGTAATTTGAAATTTTACCGATGGAAGAATCATGTACTCATTCACAAAGTTTACATCCTTTAGTCTTTCCCGGTCGTTGTCTTCCCATGTGTACACATTAAAATCACTGTTGGTTGTATGTTTAAATTCCGGTGCGCCATTAATGCTACGGGCTGTAACAAATGAGTTATTATCTGTTTCTATAATAATCTTATGCTTCAGCACAGGCATACCCTTTTGACAAAGCTCATACTGCGCATCAAATTGGTAGTAAGATGTTTTTTTAACGTTCAGTGTGCTGCTGGTCATAGAGGCAAATTCCAGTACATCTCCGGGCAACAAATCAGCTACCGGCACTTTATAATATTCATTCCTGTTTCGTACGTTCTGATCAAAAAAGCTTTTGAAGAATTCCGGTACGTTGTCATTATCCTCAATACTTACAGCTTTAGTAAGAGCAATTTCTCTTTTGGTTCCATCGGGCTTGTAAACAACAGCGCCAAAGCCATCAAAGCCTGAGCTGTATCGAAAGTATAATTGAGAGAATCTTTCTACGGCTGTTTTATCCAGCAATTTAATTTTCAGCCGCTTTTTTTCTAACAACACAAGATTTTCTTTGCCTCCTAACAATCCAGAACGTTTCTTATCAAACAAAATATGTTTCCGGTATCCAATCATCACCATTGATTCGTCGGCCCATTTTGCAGGAACATTGTTCGATGAAAAATCCGGGTCGGCTTCCGCCAATACTTCTTTAGAATTTTTTATCAGCACTTCAATGAAGTCTTCATCAATTATTTCCTGGGCTTTTGCAGCCGGTACAAAAAACAAGGCTGCCAAGAAAAACAGCGATGCCCGAAATAGTATTCTTATATTTCTAAAGTCCATAGACTAAAATTTGAGTTGATTATTTGGTTACGGTTAACAGGTAGCTATTGAATTCTTTTAGCTGTGTTAGGAAACTTTTCCAGTTAGCCAGTTCTGTGTCTGGAATTACAGAATCCTTTATTGTCAATGTTTTCTTCAGCTTTACTTTATTATTTACTACTTCGTATGAACCAGTAAACGCATAACCCGGCTTATCAATTGAAAGAGATGCAGGAATATCAATACATTTTTTACCGGCCGGTATTGTTAGTTCAATTTCATCTTCAAAAGAAAACACCGATTCAAAATCATAGCCCCTTGTTCTTTTCTCTCCGGGCATATAATTGCGGAGTGTTTTAGGGAAGAAGTCAATACTTAAATACTGATTGCCACTAATTACATTGATATTGTTGGTAAGGTCAATATCACCTTCCACTACTACCGGAATTTCCCTGTTTGAAAAATCGCTGTTCTTAATATTAGCAGCAGTAAGGTTACTGTTACCAAACTCTAACATTCCCTGAAGAAAATCTTGCTGCGCATGTTTAGGCATACTATGAAAACCGTTGTGAAAATCTTTTCTTTCTTCACCTGTCAATGTAACTTTCACATGCCCTTTTAATGAACCATCACTTAATACAAGACTTGCCGTTGTTCTCATCTTGTGGTTAGTAGCATTTGTTAGAGGCACTTTCTTTTCATCATAATTTTCACCTTTTTCAATCAATGCAGATTTCCCTTGTATACGAAATGCATCTTCACCAAATGGCGCATACTTTTCTGTTCCATCTAAAAAATATTCTTTCCCTTTATGGTATAAAGTGGTGATGGCATGATTGTCAACACACATAGCAGGTACACTATGGTCGTATGGAATATGCCGTGTACCTATCCAGGTAAAACGGGCATCATAGCCGGCAATCTTCAGCATTTCAGTTAGCAGGTTTGCCATTCCTTTACAGTCGCCATACTTTTCTGATAACACATCTTGTGCTTTGGCGGGTATATAACCTGAAAAGCCATCTTCATAAGCTATGTAGCGAATGTTATCCTGCACCCAGTAATAAAGGGCTTTAATTTTTTCTTCGTCAGTTTTTTTACCTGCGGTAAGAGAGGCTACTTGTTGCTTCAAACTACTAACATCATTGCCCGCCATATTATATAAATGCGCATACCACTTGTAAAGGTCTTTGGTAGTTTTAAAAAGGTCAGTACGCTGTCCGTCATTTTCAAAAGACTTAATCTGAATAATAATATGTGGCTCCGTGTAAGCAATACCAAGGTCACGGTATTCATTTTTTATTGCTTGTACATCTTTTACCTTGAACGTATAAAGTGTGCTTTTCCCAGATGGCTTCTGCGATTTTTCAATCTTGAATTTTCCGAAGTTCTTTTCTATAAAAGAAACTTCCAGCCAGGAAGGCACGTCAAATTCAATAATTTTTTCAGCAACAGGGAAATACTCATTGAAGAAATTTCGGGTCAGGTATTTACCATCAGTAAACTCTTGCTCCCAACTAAGCTTCGCCATTTTCCCTTTCTGCAAAAACCGGAAAGAATATATCTGCACCCGGCTATCATCAAAGAAAATATTGTCGTCTGTTACGGAACGGTCAAAACCTCTCTTTCCGGTTTGTGAATACTTTTTCAGGTATTTATCATAACGGTTAAAAGTTTTTAGTTTAATAAAGCGATTATGAAATTTATAATACTGAAACATGGCAATATCTTTCAGTGCAATAAATTCAATTTCACCGTCTTCCTTTACAGTTACAACGGGCTGTTTAAATTCATTCTTCCCTTTTTCAAACGTATAGCGTTGCGTCATTGTAACGGCTGCATAAGTGTCTTCCTTAAATTTTCTTTTTAACGCCAAAGCAGTGGAAACATCTTCATCAGCTACTGTTTGAGCCAGGGAGTTGGTGGTGCAGAGTAGCAGCATGCAAACTCCCAACAAACATAGTTTATGCATTTTTTTTCTTTAGGGTGATATAATGTGTGGCTGTTTTGACCAACCTAGAATAAAGATAACAGGAAAATGCTTTGTTTTTACTGCAAAAATGATTGAAATTATGCCGCTGCTTTCGGAAGTAACAGCCAGAATGAATAACCCCGAAGCAGAGCTTCGAGGTATCGGTTTAATCGAACAGCCGTAGCGGGCTCTTGTGAAATTGCTTATACTCTTTCGGATTTGCTCCTTGTCCTTTTATATACTTCAGTATCATTTCTTCATTTGCATATTGACCTACCGTGTTTATGTAGTACCCACTACTCCAAAACTGACCTCCCCACAATTGCTGCTTCACCTCCGGATGTAAACGAAATAACTCTTTCGCTATAATACTTTTTACGGTTTGAACTATTGTCTTAGCACTTAACAGCGGAACACTTTGTATCATAAAATGCACCTGATTTAAATCTGCACCAATCTCCAAAAAATTTATTTCATAGCGATCCTCTATATTCTTGCAAACCTCCACCAAGCTTCCTTCAACAACTTCTGACAACACACTTCTTCTATACTTTATTGGGCATACCAAATGATACAACAACAAACTCTTATTATGCCGCTTATGAATATGCTCACTCATTCAGCAAATCTAATAACTTAGCATCTACCCCCGCCCCACCCCGAAGCAGAGCTTCGAGGAATTCTTTAGATTAATCCTCCAATTTGAAAAGGAAAGATTTTTGTGGTGTGGAAAAGGGGGTGAAAAAGTCGGTTTTATTACAAAAGAGTGTTCGGAATTGAAATTTAATCGGACTTTTTACGAATAATTAAGCCAATGGATGTAACCACATATTGGCCAATCTGTAGTTTGACATGCACTTTCTGTTGATGTGGTTGAATATCAACTTGAAAATCTTCAGGCAATCCACCCAACGAAAAATCCAGTTCTTCTACAAAATGGCCCTCATTTTTCAGATAATCAACAATTGCATTGATGTCTCTTTGGCGATAAATAACAGTATCATTATAATCCTGTGTATCATCGTTAGATGAAATATTAAATTCTGTTGTATGAACAGCCCAACCTCCGGGCTTCAGCGTTTTCAGTTGATTTTTTAGAAAAGTAGCCCCCTTTTCAATAGTTCCGAGGTGTTCAAATGAGCAACTACTCCAGTTGAAGTCGAAATTTCTTAAATCAGCAGGTATGCTATTCATATCCACCGCCATATACTCCACTCTGTTATCAAAGGTTTGCCTGTCGCAAATGTCACATTTATACAACCCATCGAGACCGAAACATAACTGGTTATTATTATCCCAACCTTTAGCAATGCCTTCTTCGGGGAAAATATCGGTAGCTAAAATATCACATCCATATTTTGCAAAAACTGAAGGTAATGGTTCGGAGCCTACCGCAAACACTAATCCTCTTTTGCCGGATTGCAGGCAGTCTCTTTCCCACAAAGCCTGCATTATATATATAAACTCCCACTGCTTCCGGTGAAAGTTTGGCTCTTCACCCATTTCCTTACACCACCTCTTGTACCATTCCCGGGAAAAATCTTTGGCCTTACAAAGTTCAGAACGGCGTTTCCCAAAATCAGTTTGTAAGCCGGTATTCCATTTACGTTGTTCGCTTGATGCTATCATAATAAAAATTTATCGGGCCAGAGATTCGTATACTTTACAATAGGCCGCTGCCTTTTCTTCCCAGCTAAACTGGTGCCCTCTTTGTATAATTTTTTGCGCCAATCCATTTCGCTGGTATTCTGCCATACCTGTTTCAAATACTGACTGCATGTGGTATGAATCAAACGACTTAAAATAGAAAGCAACATCCCCGCCAATTTCCGGAAGGGAAGTGCAACTAGATAAAAAGATTGGTTTACCAAAAGCCATTGCTTCTACAACCGGTGCTCCAAAGCCTTCTGCTAATGAAGGCAAACTAAACGCCATGCAGTTTTTAAAATACCAGGCTTTATCTTCTTCTGGCACCGGCCCCAATATTTTCAATCGGTCTCCTACGCCTAATTGCTCAGCATTTTTCTTCATGTTAGAAATATAGTCTGGCTCATCCAATCGGCCGGCTACTAACAATTCTATGTCATTTTTAATTAGTAATGGAACCAGCGTATGAAAATTCTTCTTTCTATTCACATACCCCATAGTAAATAAAAATGGTTTTGCAGGATTGTAGCCTATTGGTGTTGCAGGTGGATTACTTACATGGTGTGTGCCGTTATGTATTACATAAACCGGTTTTCCAGCAGTGTCCAGGTTTCCCAGTACATCTTTTTTGCAATGATGCGATATACAAACAAGTGCATCTGCTCTGTCAATCAATTTTTGAGTATGTTCCAGGCTAAGTCTTCTTTGCTTTGCTGTTGTATCCTCATGCAAACAGTTTAAATCATGTATTGTGAGTAAGACTTTTGTTTTGCTATTTACCGATGGCACTATTCTACCAGATTGAAAGGGTGCATGCCAGATATCACAATTCCAAAGGAAAGGTTTCAAAAGCTTATGATGCCATTTTCGTTCGACGATGCAATTTTTATTGCTTTCAAATGTGCCGGCTTCTGCCGGAGGCACATAAAAAGAAATTTCTTCTTTCCCATGATTTTTCAGATGGCGGTTTACATAATTACCGAGGTTGAGGCAATAGTGGTATAAACCCGAGTTTCGGTACCGCATTAAATCACAATCAAGAATAATTCCAGGCATGTCCAAAAATATCTTCTTTGAGTTTTTAAAAAAATGACTTTCTCCCATTAATTATCCGATATCTCTATTTTATAAATACCTGATTAACCAATTTCTTATAAATATGACTTAAATCATTTGTAACCGTGATGCAAGTACCATATCTAACCAAATAACGGCCTTATTATTGCTGTGGATTTGTAAAATCTATGAAAAAAATAATTCTTGACTGTGAAAGAATGAAGTTCCCTGATACAGGTCTTTATCACTATTGTATGAATTTGGGAATTTATCTGGAAAAGAACATTCATCTACAGCAAGAACAATTATTTTTTTATACCCCGCCGGGAAAACAAAACTGGTCGTTTACAAATACAAATCACCTAACACAAAATCCGCTCCAAAAATTTATCTTACCATCAGTAAAGTCTTTTGATATCTGGCATTCCACTTACCAGAATACCCATTACATGCCAATGCTGAATAAGAAGATCAAGGTTGTATTATCTATACACGATCTGAACTTTATGTACGATGAAAGAAAAACAGCGGCTAAAAAACAAAAATATTTGAGATATCTGCAAGGGTTAATAAACCGGGCTGATGCCATCATTTGTATTTCTGAATTCAGCAAGAAGGATGTGCTTCAACATTGTGAAGTAAAAAACAAACCGTTGCTCGTAATACATAACGGCACCAACCTACTCATGTCTCCTGAGCTTAGTGCTCAATCCTATAAACCAAAGAAGCCATTTTTATTTTCTATTGGTGTTATCAACCGCAAAAAGAATTTTCATGTGCTGCTACCGTTGCTGAAAAAAAATACTATGGAATTATTAATTGCAGGAAAATATGATGACCCCGATTATCTATCTTTTATAAAAAAGGAATCGAAAGACATGGGTGTGGCAGAAAATGTTCATCTGCTTGGTTCAGTATCTGAACATGAAAAATCATGGTATTTTAATAATTGCCGGGCTTTTGCATTTCCTTCCGTTTCAGAAGGATTTGGATTACCGGTAGTAGAGGCTATGAGTTGCGGTAAGCCGTTATTCCTATCAGATAAAACGGCCTTGCCGGAAATTGGTGGTGATGTATCTTTTTATTTTAATGATTTTAATTCAGACAATATGCAGCAGGTATTTAATACCGGCATGGAGCAATATGATGCTAACGGTTTTCAGGAAAAAATAAAAGCAAGAGGCTTGAGTTTCAATTGGCATAAATCGGCCAGGCAATACCTGGAAGTTTATCGTTCGTTATATTAAAATATCTTTACTGGTACATGAAAGTTTACAGACGTCTTTTGGCTTATGCCCGCCCTTACAGGTGGTTTGTAATACCCTTTTTTATTTTCACTATTCTCGCTGTCATCTTTAGTGTATTTCAATTTGCATTAATCATTCCTTTATTAAATGTACTCTTCGAACATAAAAGTGGCAACGAGATTTTATCAGCTCCATCTTTCTCCGTTTCCACTGGCTTTATCCGGGATATTTTTTACTACCAGGTTTATCGTTTAAAGGCCATTAGCCCTGTATATGCACTTTATTTTATTACATTCATCATAGTTTGTGCTGTTTTATTAACTAACCTGTTTCGATATCTCGCCCAACGAACATTAATAAAAGCAAGAACATTACTGGTAAAAAGAATCCGGGAGGCTTTATTTGAAAAAATCAATCATCTGCACATGGGTTTTTTTACCAAAGAGCATAAAGGAGATTTGATTTCCCGTATGAACTCTGATGTATTTGAAATTGAAGGGGTAGCAGCAAATTCACTGGAAGTAATGTTCAAAGAGCCTTCCATGATTATTGGTTATTTTGTTGCATTGTTTTCTATCTCCACACAGCTTACTTTATTTACACTCGTCATTATTCCTTTATCTGCAATAGGAATTGCCACTGTACAAAAGAAACTAAAGAGAGATGCCAAAGATGCACAGGCAAGTATTGGTCGTTTGTTGACAATTATGGACGAAACACTTACCGGCATGCGAATCATCAGAGCTTTCAATGCGACTGGTTTTACGTTAAGAAAATTTAGCCGGGAAAATGATTTTTATCGCAATGCAAGTTTGGCCGGGTTTAAAAGACGGGAAATGGCACCAGCATTTTCAGAAGCGGCTGGGGTTTTAGTAGTAGCAGGTATTTTATTATATGGCGGAAGTTTAATTTTAAAAAATGGATTGCTATTTTTTCACAAGTACTGCGACCAGCAAAAGCAATGGTAATTGCCGGTGCTAATATTCAGCGGGGACGAGGTGCCGGAGAACGAATTTTAGAAATTATTGACAAGCCGATTGAAGTAATTGACAAACCCGATGCAATAGATACAAACGGTTTTCACCACGGCATTGAATTACGCAATGTTGATTTTTCATATAATGATACACCTGTATTAAAAGACATCAGTTTTGCTATTCCGAAAGGAAGAACAATTGCATTGATTGGTTCTTCAGGAGTAGGCAAATCAACCATCGCCGATTTAATTCCCCGTTTTTATGATGTAAAAGGCGGTGCCATTTTATTAGATGGAATAGACATCAGAGAATATAAAATGGAATCGCTCCGCAGCCTGATGAGTTTTGTAACACAGGAAACGTTTTTATTCAACGATACCATTTTCAACAACATTACCTTAGGTCGCCCCGATGCAACCGAAGAAGAAGTAATGGAGGCAGCAAAGATTGCCAATGCACATGATTTTATTATGCAAACAGAAGATGGCTATCAAACCATTACAGGTGACAGAGGTATACGACTCTCCGGCGGACAACGGCAACGACTTTGCATAGCCAGAGCCGTCTTAAAAAATCCTTCTATCCTAATTCTTGATGAAGCTACTTCCTCTCTTGATACAGAATCTGAAAGAATTGTTCAGGATGCCTTGAGCAAATTGATGGAAGGCAGGACTACTTTGGTAATTGCCCATCGCCTCAGCACCATTAAAGCAGCCGATGAAATTATTGTACTGCATGATGGGCAAATTATTGAAAGAGGCCATCATAATGAGTTGATTGAAATTGAAGAAGGCGTATATCGGAAATTAACCCGCATGCAGCATATTGCCTGAAGCTCCACAGAATTTTCTAAAAAAATATTGCACCGCTGTCCGGAATGGCCGAACTTGTTCGTCAGTATAGCGTCAACGCTATTGTATCAACTAACAAAACAATTATTATGGAAAAGTTCATGCTTATTTTTCATGGTGGTATTGACCACCGCAGCTCTCCCGAACAAATGCAGGCAAATATGGGGAAATGGATGGCCTGGATTGACAAACTGGCCAAAGCCGGTAAATATGATTCCGGCGAGCCTTTATTGCCTGGTGGAAAATTAATTAAAGGCAGTGCTGTCGGAGTAACCGATGGGCCTTACACAGAAGGTAAAGAAGTAGTAGGTGGTTATTTTATCATTAATGCTGCCGATTACAATGAAGCAGTAGCTCTGTGTGAAGGCTATCCTGATTATGAAGCAGGCGGAAGTGTGCAGGTACGCCATGTTATGAAAATGGATATGTAGAATGTCTTCCAATAACAATCACATTAATGAACTGGCCAATCATCTTTTCCGGCATGAGTCGGGAAAGATGATTGCTGTTTTATCCAGGCTGCTGGGCTTACAAAATCTGGAAACGGCTCATGACATCGTTCAGGATACATTACTTCAAGCCATCTCGTCCTGGAGCTATGGCAAGTTGCCTGATAATCCGGAAGCATGGCTGTACCGGGTTGCCAGAAATAAAGCGATTGATTATATAAGAAGAAAAAAGAAATTACAAGAGCTAAGTCCGCAATATGCATACCTGCTGCAGTCGGAATACACCCTCACTCCTACTGTGAATAATTTGTTTTTAGAAAACGAGATTCAGGATAGTCAATTACGAATGATGTTTGCCTGTTGCCACCCGTCCATTCATCCCGATTCGCAAATAGCACTAACCTTAAAAACACTGTGTGGATTAAGTACGACTGAAATTGCAAAAGCCTTTTTAACCAATGAGGAAACAATAAGTAAGAGAATTTACCGGGCTAAAGAAAAAATAAAAGCCGAAAACATTGAACTGGATGTGCCAACGGGCAAGGAATTACCAATGCGATTGGAGGCAATTTTAAAATCACTCTACCTTTTATTCAACGAAGGATACAATTCATCTCATCCCAATCAGCTGATACGACAAGACCTTTGTGAAGAGGCAATGCGGCTTTGTCAACTGCTTTTACAAAATCCACTTACGGCCTTTCCCCGAAGTAATGCTTTGCTATCATTAATGTGTTTTCAATCTTCCCGTTTGCATGCAAGGCAAGATGACAAGGGCAATATCATTCTCCTTAAACAACAGGACAGAACGAAATGGGACAGCCATTTAATTAGCAAAGGTTTTGAATTGTTAGAAGCCGCCGCTGAACCATTCGAAATATCTACCTATCATTTTGAAGCTGCCATTGCTGCACAACATGCAGCCGCACCATCTTTTGAGCAAACAGACTGGAAAAGCATTTATCATTTGTATGAGCAGCTTTATCAGTTGCAACCTAACCCTGTTGTAGCCATGAACAAAGCCATTGCATCTGCTTATGCAATAAATAAACAAAAAGCCCTGGAAGAATTACACCAGATAAAAGGATTAGAAAAGAATCATCTTTATTTTGCAGCCATTGGCGAGATGTATTTCGAATTGACACAAAAAGAGATGGCAAGAAATTATTTTACAAAAGCGTTGGAGCTTACCAATTCACAAACAGAGCAGCAATTATTGCATAAAAAAATCAGTAATTGTTGATACCGCTACTTTCCTACTTTTGCCTTATGCAATTGATAGAAGTAACAACACCACAGCTTGCCAAAGATTTTATACGGGTAAATGTGCAGCTTCATAAAAACAATACTAACTATATCCGTCCGTTGGATAAAGATATAGAGGAGGTGTTCAATAAAGAGAAAAATAAGACATTTCGTTTTGGCGAAGTGATCAGATGGATATTAAAAGATGACACTGGAAATCTTATTGGCCGCATCGCTGCTTTTACTAATAAAAAATATAAGAACAAAGGTGATGAAGTGCCGGTTGGCGGCGTTGGTTTTTTTGATGCGATAAATGATCAGGCTGCTGCTGATATGCTTTTTGATGTGGCTAAGCATTGGTTATTACAAAAAGGAATGCAGGCAATGGATGGCCCTATCAATTTTGGTGAAAGGGACCGCTGGTGGGGATTGTTGGTAGAAGGATTTCAACCTCCTCCTTATTGTTTAAATTATAATAGTCCCTATTATAAAACCCTTTTTGAAAACTATGGTTTTAAAGGCTATTACAATCAGGTTTGTTTTGGAATGGATCCTACCCAGGAAATGAGCCAGAAAATTTTAGACAGACATGCGCAGTTGTCAAAAAACCCGGCCTATTCGTCGAAGATTATTGATAAAAACAATCTCGAAAAATTTGCCGCCGATTTTGTGATCGTTTACAATAAAGCATGGGCGGGACATGGCGGATTAAAAGAATTAAAAAAAGACCAGGTTCTCTTAATGTTTAAAAAGATGAAACCTGTTATGGAAGAAAAATTGATCATGTTCGCATATTATAATGAAGACCCGATTGCTATTTTCGTAAACCTCCCAGATCTCAATCAATGGTTTAAACATCTCAATGGCAAATTTGACCTGTGGCATAAACTAAAGTTTCTGTGGGTAAAAAAAACCATCACGAACAGGCGATTTACAGGCCTGGTGTTTGGTGTTGTTCCGGAATTTCAAGGCATGGGAGTGGATGCTTACATCATCAATGAGATTAAAATGGTTATTCAGCCCATGAAAAAATATGATGAGTATGAAATGCAATGGATTGGCGAATTCAATCCGAAAATGATAAATGTGGTGGAAAATATCGCCGATACGTTCCGCACCAGAACACTGACCACCTACAGATATTTATTTGACAGAACAAAAGAGTTTAAACCGCATCCGATACTACATTGAGTCGGGAGTTCAGAGTCGTGAGTCTGGAGTCTCCGCTTCTAATTTTGAAACACTTATTTTTGCTTTAGGGGGTCTGACTACTGACTCCCGGCTAAAGACTATTGACTCGTTTCATGGACAAATTCATCGTTTCAGCAAGAAAATACAGACCACAAACCTTCGACACGGTCGTTGGGCAATCGCATATAACTACTACACTCAAAAATGCAATTAAGCACCAGCAACTGGCGCATGCATTTTTATTTTGCGGCCCAAGAGGTGTTGGCAAAACAACCTGTGCAAGAATATTAGCCAAAACCATTAACTGCGAAAACCAGACGAAGGATGGTGAAGCCTGCGATAAATGCCAGAGCTGTACTTCTTTTAATGATGGAGCCTCCATGAATTATTTTGAATTGGATGGAGCTTCCAACAATTCTGTAGATAATATCCGTGACCTGGTAGACCAGGTTCGCTTTGTGCCACAAACGGGCAAATACAAAGTGTATGTAATAGATGAGGTTCATATGTTAAGTTCTTCGGCCTTCAATGCATTTCTGAAGACATTGGAAGAACCACCTCCCTATGCTATTTTTATTTTAGCTACAACAGAAAAGCATAAAATACTTCCTACCATTCTAAGTCGTTGCCAGATCTTCGATTTTAAACGCATCACTACTAATGATACGGTACATCACTTAGAAGAAATTTGTACCAAAGAAGAAATAAAAGCTGATAAAGCATCACTACAGGTAATAGCACAAAAAAGCGAAGGTTGTATGCGGGATGCATTGAGCATTCTTGATAAGATCGTAAGCTTTACTAATGGCGAATTAAACTATACTACTACATTAGAGCACCTGAATATCTTAGATGCAGATTGCTATTTCAAATTATTGGAATGCATGATGCAACAGGATTTGTCAGGCGCCATGTTGCAGTATGATGATATTAACCGCAAAGGATTTGAAGGTGATTTAGTAGTTAATGGTTTTGCAGAATTTATGCGCAACCTGTTAGTTTGCAAAGATGAAAAAGCGGCTGTGTTATTAGATGTAGTGGAGAGTTTTAAAGACCGCTATATCAGCACTGCAAAAAACGTTCCTCCTGCAATTCTCGTTAGTGGATTGAATATTTTGAATGAAACCGAGCTAAACTATAAAGCTGCCCGCAATAAAAGATTACATGTAGAGCTAGCTCTTATTAAACTTTGTTACTTACAACAGGCCTTGCAATTAACCGCTGAAGGTTCGGGTATAAGTAAAAAAAAACTAGTTGATGCACCAATTGCTTTCCGGGCCTCTCCTATTAAATTATATACAGGGCCACAAGTTCCTGCGACTCCAATTGCTACTTCTAAAATTCCAACAAAGCAATCAGAAGCAAAGTTGATCATTGAAACACCTTTAGCAACACCCTCTCTTGTTAAAGAAGAAAGTAATGCTCCCTATCAGCCAACGCAGAAAATAAAAACTGAAACGGGTAAACTTTCAGCACTCGATAAGATCCGTAAACAATATCAAACTAATGGTAACAATGAAAATATTGCCGTTAACCAACCATTGCAAATGGATGAATTAGAAAAAGCATGGGATGGATATATTCAAAAATTAAAGGATGCGAAGAACCCGGCTGTACCTTCTTTTCAGCTTTCCCTGCTACGGGTAAAAGATGAAAACTCATTTGAAGTAATTACTGGCAATAACATTGAAAAACAATTTGTAGAGCAGGAGCGAAATAAACTGTTTGCCTATTTACAGGAAGCCTTAAAAAACAAGCTGCTGCAATACAATGTAATTATGGAAGAAAAAACGGATGATCGTCCGCTAGTTGAAATACCACTTTCCTCCAAAGAACAATTTTTAAAGATGGCTGAACAATACCCTTTAATAAAGGAAATGAAAGACCGGCTACGGCTGGAGTTGGATTACTGATTTCCAATTGACTATTGCGAACCTGCCGGCCGGCAGGCAGGTTCGCCATTCACTATTTTACCTTAATTTCGACGAAAATTAAAAGGCAATGGCCGAAGTGATATTGATGCCCCGACTCAGCGACACCATGACCGAAGGTGTAATTGCTGCATGGCATAAAAAAGTCGGAGATAACGTAAAAAAAGGTGACCTCTTAGCAGAGATTGAAACTGATAAAGCGACCATGGAATTGGAAAGCTATAAAGATGGCGTTCTGTTACATACCGGTGGCGATAAAGGCACAAAGATACAGGTAGATGAATTGCTGGCTATTGTTGGAAAAGCTGGTGAAGATGTTTCTTCGTTATTGAAGGGAGGCACTGTCGCCGCTCCGAAAGCACAAGAAAAAAATGACACCAAAAAAGAAGCAGCTGCCACTCCTGCTCCTCAACCAGC
>LNFJ01000025.1 GCA_001464625.1 Bacteroidia bacterium Ga0077558
CCTTCCCGATAACTTTGAAAACTCATTTCTGTTTTTTCTATTTTTCGGGCACTTAATGTCATTTCACTATCATTCAATTTATTTTTCTGATATTCTTTTACCGTTGTGCAGGAAGCAAGGGCTACAGCCGAAAAAAACAAGGCGAGTGCAATCATTCCAGCTGTACTTCGTTGGTGGTTTTTTTTCATTTTAGATTTATGTTTTTTGACGTATAGATTTTATCATTGTCATCCACAATAATACAAGCAAGTCCTGCTACCTGATTCACCATATCTAAGCCCACTTTTATTCCCATGATCATTACCGGGGTTGCCATTGCATCAGCTATTTCTGCATTAGTGCTAATAATAGTAACGCTTTTTATTCCGCAGATAGGTAGACCAGTTTTCGGATCGATAGTGTGAGAATATTTCTTCCCGTTTATGGTAATAAATTTTTCATAATTGCCCGAAGTGGCAATGATCGGCAATACCAATTGTCCACTCTTTTCCATTTGGTTGACAGCCCCATGCTGTTAAGTCTCCGGCAGCATTTACAATTCCACTCTTAACTCCTTTCTGTTGAAGAATAATTTTAGCTCTTTCCGCAGCATAGCCCTTCCCTATTCCACCAAAGCCAACCCGCATTCCTTTTTCTTTCAAAAAAACAGTACACTTTTTTTCATCTAAGATTACGTTCCTGTAATTAATTAAATGAACAGATTTTTTTGCCGTCGCAACATCCGGCAAAGCCGTCATTGTTTTATCAAAATTCCAGAGCTTCTTATCTACAGAACCATATGTAATATCAAAAGCTCCTTGTGTAATTTCTGATATTCGCTTAGATCGTTGAATTAAGTCAAAAACTTCTTTATCAACTTTTACGGGCCTAACTCCTGCATAAAAATTTATATGATTTGTTTGACTGGATTCGTTAAATGTGGTGAGTAGTGTTTCTATTCTACGGATTTCGCTTACCGCATCATCAATTCTTGCAATAGCCTCCAATTCACTATCAGACACAATGGTAATCTCAAATCGATTACCCATTAACTTAAGTACTTTTCGATGTAGGGAAGGCGATATCGTGATTGTACTACTTTCGGACATCAGTTGTTTCCTTTATTAAAAGTATAAACTGCTCGGCCGTAAAATCTGGAAGACCTTCCCATGATTTTAACAGCTTTCCTTCTGCATTCAACAATAAAGTGTAGGGAAAAATCCCATCGGGATTGTATTTATCAGCCAGCTTCTCATTACTCTTTTGCAAATCTTTAGCTAGTTGATTCTTCTTAAGGCGGGGGAAATCGGCACTTATTAATACCAGGTTACTATCAGCAAAGCTCTGGAAAGATGTGTTTTCAAAAATTGTTCTTTTCAAATTGATACAGGGAATGCACCAGTCGGAGCCTGAAAAATTTAATAAAATAAATTTATGCTCCCTTGCAGCCTTCTCTTTTGCTTTTTCAAAATCTGTCTCCCATCCAACTGCAATAAATATACTTGCAGCGATAAAGTAAACTGAAAAAAACCTCATTGGTAACATTTGATTTCAAATCTAACGGAGGCAGCAAACAAATAGTATGACTTTTGTCACATTAGTAAAAAAAATCAATCATTTAACTTTTCATTCTACTCCAACCCAAACATTCCTTTATTCAATTGCTGTAATATTTGTGTTTTGTATGCTGCAGGTACTAATAGTGAAATATTATGTGGACTTCCGCCATAGCTTACCATACGAACAGGAATATTCATAATAGAACCGAATAGCTTTTTCACCATATCAGCAGTTTCAGATATCTGGTTGCCTACTACCGAAATTATGATCTGGTTGCTATCAACTTCTACGGTACCAAATGGCTCCAGCTCTTTTACTATTTCCTTCAGGCTGGTTACATTATCGATGGTTAATGATACTGCTACTTCAGAAGTAGTAACCATATCAATTGGAGTTCTGTATTTTTCAAATACTTCAAATATTTTTCTAAGAAACCCATAGGCTAATAACATGCGGCTGCTCTTAATGCGAATCGCAGTGATATTATCTTTTGCTGCTACGGCCTTTACACCAACGCTGCCGGCTAATTCTGTAATAGTGGTTCCTTTAGCATCCGGTTGCATAGTGTTCAGCAATTTTACCGGTATGTTATATTGTTGTGCCGGCCAGATAGAAGCCGGATGTAAAATCTTTGCCCCAAAATAAGCCAACTCTGCTGCTTCATCAAAACTCATTTGCTCAACCGGCATTGTCTTCTTTACAATTCTGGGATCATTGTTATGCATGCCATCTATATCTGTCCATATCTCACAAACAGAGGCATTGATAGCCGCAGCAATTAAGGAAGCACTATAATCACTTCCTCCTCTTTTCAGGTTATCAACCTCGCCTCTTGCATTGCGACAGATATAACCTTGGGTAATAAATATTTTTTTGTCGCTGTGAGCTTTCAGCAGTTGGCTCAATTTTACTTTAATGCTTCCAATCTGGGGTTCATCATAATGGTCAATGGTCATAAACTCCAGAGCTGGCAATAACATATGTTCAATACCCTGGTCTTCCAGGTACACACTAAAGAGTTTGGTAGATAATAACTCTCCCTGTGCCAGTATATCTTTACTTAATGCTTCGCTAAAGGAAATACGAAGAATAATATGTAAGAATTCAAAATGCTCGGCAATTATGCTTTTGGCTTTCGCTAATGAAGTTTCCTTTTTAACTAATTCGCTGACAAAATTCTGGTAATGTTGCTCCAGTTTTTCAATGGCTTGTTTGGCTGTAGTTCTGTCACCTTTGGCAATCAATTCACCAATTTCTACTAATGCATTAGTTGTTCCGGACAATGCTGATAATACAACGATTGTTGGCTCTGTTTCTTTGGTTACCAAACCTGCTATGTGATGCATACGTTCCGGCTTACCCACACTGGTGCCGCCAAACTTCATTACTTTCATTTTCTTATCTTTTACTTTAATTGGGAAAATGGAATTCGCTAAATGAGCATAAACCAGATTTGATACAAATGGCTCTTTTCATTTTGTTCCCCCCTCCCGAGATTTTTATGGATTAATTAATCTGCAAGCAGGGCGCAAAGATAAAATCCTTTTTGCAAGTAAGTTTACTTAATATAACTAATATTTCTACTTAGCTGCCTTTATCGATTATTTGTAAAAGAGAAGTCCTTTCCATGAATTAGTGGGGTCGGCGACTTCAAAAGAACGTACAATTATTGGATAGCCATCACTGCGATAAGTGTAGGTATTAATAAAGCCATCTCCAGGCGTAGTAAACCAGCTCTCGATAATGTTATTTTTCTGAACATAGCTATATGTAAGATATCCATCCAAAACTGGGTAAGGTATCTGCAAAATATAAAAAGGGCTAGGCTTATTATCGTAACTATAATTCCCTACGGACCTTCCTGTACTATTACAGCTGGTAGAGTTGCCGATTTCTGAAATAATATTCCCGCTTGAAACTGTGTGTTGATAATTGGTTGTTCTAGGACAAGCTGGCGGCCATGTAGGTGGAGAGAATGTGTTAGCTCTGTATTCTGTTGCTACTGTAGCATTCCCATTTCTTACATAACGATTCACAACAATTGACTCATAAATAAACCCCGCTGCATCAATTTGCTTCGTTCTGATTGAATCATTACTAACCCATCCACCGGTATAGAATAAAAATACTGTGTCATTCATTGTGCCATACTGATTACTACTACTTGATATTACTTTATTTGGTAAACTTTCGTTTGTATTGTAAAAATAAAATGTGTTTCTAAAATTGTGAAGTGTGGAGGTAGGGGGCATTGTCTGATCTTTTTCAAGTTGTTTCGTACTAATTAATCTCCCCCTATTGTCATAATCGAATGCCATAATTGACAATGTGTCTAGGCCAATTGATAATGTTGTATCGAACTCAATATATTTTCGGATAATTGTGCTGTCTTCATTATTGTTTTCTCCTAAAACCCCTTCCACTTCTTTCTGACAAGAAGAATTAAACATTAACACGGTTGCCAAAGCAATCATTCCAGACAGATAAATTTTCATTATACAGTATTTTTCATTGCATCAAATCTAAAGAAAATTTTTCAGCCAATCCATTCAAATCAGCCACCACCGCCTCTAACAGCGGAATGCCATTTTTCATTCGTTCTGCTTCATACTCTCTTTCCGGATCTCCGGGTACCAATACTTTTTCTTCACCAGCAACTGTTTTTGCATTTCTGAATCCCTGTATCCAATGATCCATACTTTGTTTGAATTCATTAGCCGGACGAAATGCATCTATTCGCATAGCACCTAAAAAATGACCGATCCCTTTTCCGGGTTGCTGTGCGGGCATAGGAACATACGCTGGAAACGGTGGCACCCACGGCGCATAATTAGCACCACTTAATAACGCTGAAAAAATATCTACAATAGCTCCCAATGCATATCCTTTGTGCGAGCCATGTTCTCTGTCCCCTCCCAATGGCAGTAATGCACCACCGGTTTTTAATGCATGGGGATCGTTAGATGGATTGCCATCTTTATCCTGCACCCAACCGTTTGGAGTTTGTAAATTTTTTCGTTGCAATATTTCTAGCTTGCCGTTTGCAGCAGTTGTAGTGGCAAGGTCTGCAACAAACGCAGGTTCATTGCCTGCAGGTGCTGCCACACAAATTGGATTAGTGCCAAGCATTTTATCAATAGAAAAAGTGGGTGCTACCAATGGACTTGCATTTGTCATAGCAATACCCATCATATCATGTTCTAAAGCCATCATTGCATGATACGCTGCAATACCAAAATGATTACTGTTTTGCACACTTACCCAACCTGTACCAACTTGTTTTGCTTTTTCAATAGCGATCTTCATCGCAAACGGAGCAATCACCAATCCCAATCCGCTATCACCATCTACTACCGCTGTTGACGGAGTTTCATGAATGACTTTTATCTGCGGAGTAGCATTCACTCTTTTTGCTTCCCATAATCTCACATAACCACTCAGTCTTGCGATACCATGTGAATCAATACCACGCAGATCAGCCGACAACAATGTTTTGGTAGCTGTGTCTGCATGTTCGGGTGAACATCCAATCTTTTGAAAAATTGCATTGGTAAAATCAACTAATTGCTGGTAAGAAAATATTTGCTCTGGCATGCCGCAAATATATAGCATGTCATGGTTTTAAACCCGGGCCTGCTTAACAACCATCTTAACCGGATCCCAGTTGATTATTTTCTTTTGAAAATAGCTTTCATTGCAAGCTAAACAAGGAGCAGCGGCACGAAAACCAAATGTTGCATCTTCCACAACAGGCTTTCCGTTGCGAACAGATTCAAAGAAATTAATAAAATGATCAAGCCTGTCATCATAACCGGGAGGAGCCATAAAACGGATAGGCGACGCATCTGCAGAAAGACCTTCGGCATTGGGATATTTCTGTTTATAGTTTCGCATGATCTCCCGTTGCATGGCGCTGGGATAAGTATCGAGAGCATCCCATCCGCCGATATTTGGATGTTTTGAAAATTTATTCCGGTAAATAGTAAAATCATTCCAGCCAAAATCAATCATACCTTCTGTGCCATAAAATTTTACTTTGCTGCTTTCAACTTTTTCAGCACCACTGGCAAGATTTACTTTTAATAAAACCTGGAAAGCCGGATGTTCTTTGGTCGCTGCGTATTCCATTACTCCTGTCATTACATCTGGAACATTGCGGCCATCTTTCCAATAGCTAAGATCACCGGTTGCAAATATTTTTGACGGACCTTTTGAATCCGTTAAAAAATGAATACCTGATAAAAGATGCACAAACAGATCACCGGCTACACCTGTACCATACTCTTTATAATTTCTCCACCAGAAAAAACGTTTGGCATCAAATGAAAGGTTTGTTGAGTTTTTGAAATATTTTTTCCATTCAATACTGTCTATACTCGCATCCATTGGCATGGTATATTGCCAGGCTCCCAAAGCAGTGTGGCGATCAAAAGAAGCTTCAATACAATTTAACTGGCCGATCTCCCCAGCCCTATAAAATTTCTTTGCTTCTGCATAAGCAATACTGCTGACCCGTTGACTCCCCACCTGCAACACGACTCCTGTTTGTTTCTGCACATTGATCACATTCCAACCCTGGTTGAGTTGATGTACAACCGGCTTTTCACAATACACTGCTTTTCTTTTCCGCATCGCATCAATGCTGATCTTATCATGCCACTGATCACTGGTGCAAACAACAACAGCATCAATATCGCTGCGATTCAATAATTCTTCATACGACTGTGTTGTAAAAAGTTGTTGCCCATATAATTCTTTAGCTCTTTCCAATCTCCCTTTATAAAGATCACAAACAGCAACCAATTTTACACCCGGCACTTCCAACATAGTTTTTGCATTACGGCTGCCCATGATGCCAAAACCAATGATACCAACATTGATCTCATCAACAGCACTGATCTTTCTTTCGTAGGGGATAATTCGTTTTTCTATTTCCTCTTCGCTAAAACTGGCATACGATGTAAGCGGAGCGACCAATGAAGCAGCGCCTAATTGTTTTAAAAATTTTCTTCTTGATGACATATCCTGGATACTTGTTACTGGTTAGTTGATTGGAGTTTTCTTAGTTCTGATTCATAATACAATTTATTCTTCTTCATATCCTCCATGTTATTATCCTCGTTGGCCTCGTATTCCATTGAAACAACACCTTTGAATTTTTGTCGCTTCAATTCTTTTAGTATGGCTGGTAAATTGCAGACACCTTTTCCAAATAAAACATCTCCTGTATTTACATTATCAAATTCCGCTACGTCTTTGAAATGAAGCCCCCATATTTTCCCTTCCAATTTCTTCATAGCCGCTTGTATGTTCACCCCGTTTCTTGCCCAATGACCAACATCAGGCCATGCCCCGATTTGTTGTCGCCCTTTCATGGCGGCAACAGTAGAATCAGGATGCCAGTAATGACTGGAAGGTTTGGGATGACAATGCAAGGCCACTTTGACTTTATATTTTATTGCGAGCCGGTTAAATTCATCAAGATCTTCCCATTCAGGTTCGGCGGTAATAAAAGAAATGCCCATGTACTTTGCAAAGTCAAAAAATTTTTCAAGGTTGTCTTTGTTGTAATAATATTTATCAATAACTCCTAAAGCCACAACCTGAATATTTTTAAATCTTAATAATTCCTTTATACGTTCCCTGCTAATAGTATCCAATGTATAAGTAAATACACCGGGAATATCGCCTCCCACTTTTTGACCGGGGTACACTTCTAAAAACTTTACACCCAATGTATCTGCTTTATGTATGCTTTCCAATAAAGAATATTTATGAAAGGTCCAGGTCTGGATAGAAAGCTGCCAGTCTTTTTGAGCAGTTACACAAAAAGTGGAAAGTAAAAAGCAAAAAATCAAAAATTGTTTTCGCATAAATTAAAATTCAGTGTATTTAAATCCCATTTTACCGTTTATATCCATTGGGAGGTTTTTGCTGCCGAAAAGTAGAATACAGTTATCAAGCAATACACAAAGCTCTCTTCTTGTAATAAAACGTTCGGGATTAAAATCTTTTAAACCCCATTTTTCCCAATGCATTTTTAAATCCTCAACTTTCGATATTGTATGAAGTACTTCTTTCCACCAAAATTTTCTTACCCCTTTTATTTTACTAAAACAGTTCAATATTGTCCTTTCTTTCCCCGGAGGCAACCTGAAGCCACTCCTTGTTCCGAAATATCTACCAAACCCAATAATTAGCTCCATATCCATTACCAAACTATCCGGATAAAAAAACATTTTATTCCCCCAACCTTCTGCTTTGCCTGTACCTTTTAATATTCCGGTTACCCCAACTTTTTGTATAGCTTCCCAATGAGGATCAGTTGGCTTCACATCCACAAAAGGCATTAAATAAGTTCTTGTTTTCAGCAATTCCTCCTGCACTATTCTTACTGGCACTTCGCTCACTTTCTTTTTTAATTGAACTGTCTTTGCAGCTAATACTCCTGCTGCCTGCCCGGTCAATAAAACAATAGGTTGCAATCTTGTGGTGCCATTTACAATATTCGTTACGGAAATTCCTTTTTCACAAACGATCAATCCATCTATTGTTTCAGGTATCAATGCTCCCATCGGTACATTAAAAGATGGTATCGGCGGAAATTCTATCTCCGGTACTTTGCCCGGATAACGGGCATGATGATGATCTACCGGATAATCACCAACAGATATTCCTGTTCTGTACAAAGTGGCGTCATACGGATTCTTAATATGATTGATATTCATCCGCACCAACCCTTTTAATCTTCGTCCTTCCCGGTTATAAGGTATCAATGCCATGCCGGCATCCAGTTCATCATCCGCCAGCCCAATATTTTTCATTCCTAGCTCTGTCTGCATAAAATAAATAAACCCAAGGGTGTGTTGTTTTGCCAACTCGTATTTCGTATTTCGTTCTTCGTAGTTGTCTTCTACTACATTCAAATAAATATCATTTCCAAATGGTGGCCAGTTAAGCATGTACTTATCAAACTTTGCACCCGGGCTGCGTGGCAGTTTTCCATAATTCAGCATTTTTAATTTATCGCCGTTCCAGGGTTTGTCCTCACAAGGAGCATCGGTGCAAGTGCAATAATATTTTTTTGCATCATAGCCATCGGGTTTTGCAATTGTTTTATCAGCATCCTTGCCATAATCTTTTAATATAACCGCCCAGGTAAGGTCTTGTATGATATCATTCTTTTGTCTTGCTTCCTTTTCTCCACTGATGGCCGGATCATCCATCCCCAGGTCATATGCCGCACCGGCTTTGGCAAACACATCACCCAGTTCTGTACCGTCAACAATAACTGTTGCATTTACTTTCAATGCTTCTGTGTTGTCCTTATTATAAAAAGAGGAAGCAATGACTTTATTTCCCTTTTTGGAAACCGTTTCAAATTCATACCCAAAAATCACAGTGAGATTTTTTTCTTTAGCCGCCCATGCTTTGAAGATACTGTCAGCAACACGGGGTTCGAAGTTGGTATTGCTAACCCAACCCGTATTCAACCGGTTTCTTTTATAATGCTTATACAATGCCTGTCGGAATTCTTCCCACATTCCACTGGGTAATTGATCATTTCCATCCGTGCAACTTACTCCCGCAGCAGTTAACATTCCGCCAAGCATCGTCGTTGGTTCAACCAGAACTGTTTTTACTCCCAGTCTTGCTGATTGAATGGCTGCAGCAGTTCCTCCTACACCGCCACCTATTACTAAAACTTCAGTTTCCATTGTACGAACCTGTCGTTGTGCAAAAAGCCAAAACGGGGACAAGAGAAAAAATGACAGCAATAGTCTTTTCATAGTTTCAAGTTACATGATTCAGGATAGAAAATAGAAATGCTCCTGCAAAAAACAGGAGCATTTCTAAGCAAATAGTATTGGTTCTTTAAAAAGGTAAATCGTCTACTGGCTCTGTTATTTCATTAGGCGCAGGCACATTGCTGTTGCCCGACATTGCTGATGAAGCATTGTTTGGTTGCTGATAAGAAGCCCCTCCCAATGAGTTTTCAGCTTTGCTGCTTCCTAACAATTGTACTTCTCTTACACGAAGTGAAAGGGAAGAACCCGGAGTGCCATCATTTCTTTGAAAAGATCTTGCTTCAGGTTGTCCTTCTACAAATACCTGCGTGCCTTTTTGCAGGTAGGGAGAAATTGCTGTTCTGTCTGTCCAATACGCACAGTCTACCCAAATGGTTTTTGTTTGCAAAACTCCCTGGCTGTCTTTGTACTTTTCTGAATGGGCAACAGTAAAGTTGATTACACTTTTTCCGTTTACCGTGTTTACTACACAGTCTTTGCCTAAGTGCCCGATAACTTGCATTTTAATCATAGTGCTCAATTTTTAATGTGACGTAATTAATTTAGGGAGGCAAAATACTAAATTTTGTAGTACAATAAATAGCCGCAAAAAAGAAAAACCAAGAATGTGAATAAATAGCTGTTATCTGAAATTATTCTTCTGATCGTCCGCTTGCCGCATCTATTATTCTTCCAAAGAAAATGGCATTCATAAATAACTTGGTACCGCCAAGCCAAAATGCCCGAAAGTTTGGATTATCTGCAATATTAATTACACGACCGCCACCTACTGTATTTACGATAACTGCTGCTGAATTTTTGATGGCGTCTTTATTCTCCTTACTTACCCATCCGCTTTGCATGGGATTGGCTCCATAATAAAAAGGAGTAGCATACGGGTTTTTGCTTTTCTCCATAAACACACTGTTAGCTTTAAATAAACTTATTGTTGATTGGCTATAACCATACGTTAATGGGTGAGTAAGGTCTGCTTCGGCGCCGAAAATTGCGCCTGTCACTCTTTGTGCGCCATCAATCTGCTCCCGGTCGATGTAACGCTTTTTTTGCAAGCTATCAACCGGAGGTTTTGCTTTTTTAAATTTTACATCGCTGATTCCGCTTTGTGCAGCCCAGGTAACAGCATCTTCCGTTACAATCAAGGTGCCACCAGCTTGTACCCAGCTTTTTAATTTCTCTTTATTCAAATCACCATAATTACCACTCACTAAAATGATGGTATTATATTTATCAATATCAGTTCTGTTAAAAGAAGTTGTTTCCAAATGTGTAGTTGGAATATTCATTCGCTGATCCAACAAATGCCAAACCTCACCTGCATCCAATGCATTTACACCATTACCTGTAAGCATAGCAATATTCGGTTTTGTAAGTACTACAAATTTGGCACTGCCTATATCTACACCCGATGACGAAGCACCGGTTTGTAAGGGATAAGCTTTTAGTTTATTTCGGCTAACCACATCATTCAACAACCGGTTGATTTCATTTGCTGAATGCGACTGCCCTTGAATAGGTATTAATAATGTTCCATAATCAAATGCTTTATTGGAATTATTGATACCGATTTCAAATGAACGGGTAGAAACTTTTACAATTAGTCCGGCAGATTGTAATTCATAAAGGGCTTTTGGCGCAAGTAATTTATCCCACTCTACCAGATAACCATAAGATGAATTGGCAAGAGTTGTTTTAATAGCTGGCTCTTCTGCATTTGTTACTCTTGTACCCAATAATGATGAAGTAAACTGTGTAGCAGCTAATTCTGCCGAAGGCAACCCAAATGCAAGCGGCATTGTCCACGCAGTAATATCATAAAACAAACTGTCTTTGTAATTAAACGTTTTTTCAAAAATAGTTTGTATTAATTTATACTGTGGTTGATTGGCGGGCACAACATATGAAGTAGCCGGTTCAAAATCTTTTCCATCTGCTTTCAATTTGCTGCCTAATTTATAAACTTCAATTTGATGACGTAGCAACATTTCTGTAAACACAGCAGATTTTGTTTCGTCCTTTTTATCGCCATACACAAATGCTTTGGTTGCTGCTAAAGAACCTTCTGCTAATGAATTTTTGAAAAAATCTCTTTGGAAAGAAAGAAACTCTTTTCTTAAAGCATTGGCACCTTCTAAGGTAGATAATGCTGTTACAAACTGATTTTTTATAGTAGCAGGAAAGCTCAGCAATCCGTTTGCAGTTTGTTGTAAATGCCCTCTTGAAGATGCCTGTTCAAACAAAATACCAATGGCACCATTAATATCCGGGTAGGTAGAACCCTTTCCATAATAAAAATCATCATAATTTTCCTTGGTAAAATACAACGACCCGATATGATCTAAATATTTTGCATGAAAAGTTCCCAGTTTCGCAGTTAGCTCCTGGTTTTTTACTGGTGTCAGCGGATTAACTCTTGATGGTACTCCCGGTTGAAAAAAGAACGTAGCATTACTTCCCTGCTCATGATGATCAGTTAAAATATTCGGTTTCCATTTATGAAACCAACCTAAACGGTTTTGACTTTCTACATGCACTGCGGGTAACCAGTCTCGATTCAGATCAAACCAATAATGATTAAAACGGCCACCCGGCCATACCTCATTAAACTCTCTTGAATTTGGATCACTTACTAAATTTTTACTCTTATGCTGATTAGCCCATGTTGAAAAACGCTGTAACCCATCCGGGTTAAAAGAAGGATCAAAAAGTATTACCGTATTATCCAGCATATCATCAATTTGTTTTCCCTGTGCTGCTGCCAAATAATATGCACTTAGCAAACTTGCGTTAGCACCACTTGCTTCATTACCATGTATTGAATGCCCGATGTAAACAACAATAGGCATGTTATCAATATTGACAGATGCAGATTTTGAAGGATCTGATAATTGTAAATGCTGTTGCCTTATCTGCTCAAGATTTGCATGATTTTTTTTGGAAGTAATGATCAGCAAAACTTGTGGGCGGCTTTCATAACTCAACCCCATCATTTCTAATTTCACTCTATCTGGTGCTGCCGTTGCAATTGCTTTCATATAATTCACCAGACGGTCATGCGTTACATGCCACTCACCCACTTCATGATAGATAACATCTTTGGGTTTTGGAATATCAGCGTTGTAAGAAACAGAGTCGGGCAAATAATACTTTAAATCTTGCGCAAAGAGGCCTGTGCAGGAAAATAACAGGCAGACGATGATGTTAATTTTCTTCATAATGTGATGGTTATAAATATGGAAGGGAAGATAAAGAATAATTGTGTACGGTCATTCGTGGCCATGAATTGTCTTTCCGGAAGCCCTGATACATTCGTATATTTGCAGCTTGAATTTTTTTTAATATGAGCAAGAAAGGAAAAGTGCTGGTAGCTATGAGCGGCGGTATTGATAGTACCGTTACTGCGCTAATGCTAAACGATGAAGGCTACGAAGTAGTAGGCATCACTATGAAAACATGGGACTATGAAGCAAGCGGTGGCAGCAAAAAAGAAACAGGCTGTTGCAACGTAGATAGTTTTAATGATGCAAGGCAAGCTGCTGTTGAACATGGCTTTCCGCATTACATACTTGACATACGGGAAGAGTTCGGCGGTTTTGTGGTAGAAAATTTTGTTGAAGAATACCTGGCCGGAAGAACACCGAACCCCTGCGTTCTTTGTAATACCCATATTAAATGGAGAGCCTTATTAAAAAGAGCTGATGCATTGGGTTGTGATTTTATTGCAACGGGTCATTATGCAAAGATCCGTCAGCATGATAATGGACGTTTCGTAGTAAGCAAAGCAATTGATGATACAAAAGATCAGAGCTATGTGTTGTGGGGATTGCAGCAAGATCTATTGAGCAGAACTTTATTACCACTAGCCCCTTATCGCAAAACTGAGATTCGCCAAATGGCATTGGACTACGGCTACCCTGAACTCGCCAAAAAAAGTGAGAGCTATGAAATATGTTTTGTACCGGACAATGACTACCGTGGATTTTTAAAAAGAAGGGTAGATGGGTTAGAAGAAAGAGTAGCTGGCGGGAACTTCATTGATAAAACTGGCAAGATTTTAGGAACGCATAAAGGCTATCCTTTTTATACAATTGGGCAGCGAAAAGGGCTCGACATTACATTTGGCAAACCAGTTTTTGTCACCAAAATTGATCCTGAACATAACACTGTAATGTTGGGCGACGAAGAAGACCTGGAGCAAAATGAAATGACGGTAGGGAAGCTGAACCTGATAAAGTATGATATTATTACCCCTGGGATGGAAGCTACTACCAAAATCAGGTATAAAGACAAAGGCAGTCTTTCAAATATTTATCCTGAGGGCGGACAAATGAAAGTCCGCTTTTATGAAAATGCCAAAGGCATAGCACCCGGCCAAAGTGCTGTATTTTATGAGGGAGATGATGTGATAGGCGGAGGGATAATACAGTCGGGTATAATGAGTCTATAGTTATGAGTCAATAGTCCGGAGAAAATACCCTTTAGTCAGTGTCGAGAGTCACGACTCAAGCCTATTGACTCCTAACTATTTACAGGCAATAAAGCCCATCTTAATACGTTTTAAAGCGGGGAATCTATGTTTCCCAGCTTTTTGTTTGTAGTTTTAAGGCAGCTAACCGTCCCTGAAAACAGTCTTAAACCAAACGAATTTGTTATCCGTAAATATAGAAAGACCACTTATGAGATTCTTTACAATCACCCGTCTGAGCCTGTTGGCTATTTTCGCAGGTACTTTTTTTTCGTGTAGTCCGGAAAAAGAAGAATTTACAACCGAACCTTTAAGCGATTATATGCCATTAGTAGTTGGCAAATACATTACGTATCGATTGGATTCCATGGTATTCAAGCAATTTGGAAGCGTAACCGAAATACATGAATACCAGGTGAAGCACCAGGTAGATGCAATTATTACAGACAATTCTGGAAATCAGAGTTACAGAATTAACCGTTATATCAGAGATGCCGCAGGTGTTCAACCATGGCAAGTGCAGATAGAAGGTACTTTTTATATCACCCCAAAGTCCGACCAAATAGAAGTGATAGAAGATAACCTTCGCTTTATAAAATTACATTTACCAATCCGTGATGGGTTTAGTTGGAAAGGAAATAGCTATTTAACTGACGATCCTTACAGCCCGGCCGGATATAATTTCAGTAATGATAACGATATGGAAGACTGGGATTTTTATTATGAGAATTTTGCACCAACATTTACTTATAAAAATATCAACTACAGGGATGTTTATACCGTTGAACAAGTTGACGAGTCATTGAATGTTCCCATTACTGTTCCTACTGCTTATGCCTCCCGATCCAGGGGTGTAGAAAAATATTCAAAAAATATTGGTTTAGTGTACCGAGAATATGAATTATGGGAATACCAACCGAATACTGGCGGCTCTGGCGGCCCTTATAAAAATGGTTTTGGTATTACCATGTGGATGATCGATCACAACTAATTTACACCAGTGGTTTTTGAAATAGCACCGCAAACATGGTATCTGCTTTTTTATCATAACCCCTGAGCCATTCCATCTTCACTTCGTTGAGATGGAATTTTTGTTTAATATAGGTGGCCTGAACTTCATTCTCCTTTTTAAATACTGAGCAAGTGATATATAGTAAATGCCCGCCCGGCTTCAGCTGATTAATTACAGTATCAATAATTCTACTTTGTAAAGTTGTGTAATCCTTTATTTTCTTTTCATCGAAATAACATAGCTGTTCGGGTGTTCGTCCCCAGGTACCGCTTCCACTACAGGGAACATCCGCAATCACCAGATCAAATTGTTGGTTTAAAAAACCGGCATTAGGCTTTGTCAAATCCGCTACTAAACTTTTATACTTTTTTATTCCCGCTTCTGCAAAGCGTTTCTTCAGATTCGCTAGAATTGATTCTCTTATATCAGAAACTGTCAAATCGATTTTTCCAATAACATCTTTCGCTAATAATGACTTGCCACCGCTTGCTGCGCAACAATCCCAAATTTTAATTTGTCCTTGTGATCTCTGCCTGACTAACTGCAACAACTCCGCTACTCTTTGCGAACTATGATCTTGTATTACCGCTTCCTTATTTAATTCGATTACTTTATCAACCTTGGAGGAGTTTGGCAAAGCAAGGCAAGTTGAAGAAATAACAGTGTAGGGTATATTCTCCTTATCCAATTTTGTAACCACTGCTACTTCTTTACCCGAACGTAATCGCAGAAATAAATCAGGCTGCGATAAATGAGAAAAAATAAAAGCTGATTTATCAATAGCCTCGCTAATTTCTTCTTTCCATAAAAAAATATCCTTGTCTATAAATTGCCAGCTTAGGAAATCTCTTTTCTCAAACAGTGCTAGTGATACTTTTTTATTCCACTCTGGTTTCAACTCTTCTAATAATTTATCAGACGATGAAGAACAAAGAAATAGAGCAACCAATATCTTTTCGTCTAATGGTATGCTTTGCAAAGCATTGCCTAATCTAAAATAGCAGTAACATAAATTGGTGGTGGTTTTCCTGTCTTTAGAGCCGAATTTTTTATTGGCAGAAAAATGTTTTTTTATAAATGCAGCAAAAGGTTCTATTCCGTCATACTGCTTAAGAATTGCAATAGCTGAATTTAAATATGAGTAATAGCGGCTCATTTTTTTTAAAAATAAAAAGCGGCTGTGATTCCACAACCGCCCAACAATCATTAAAATAATATTATACGCCCAGTAATGTCTTCACCGGATCTTTTCCAATCAATAATTGTTCAGGATTTTCCAATAATTCCTTCACTCGTACTAAGAAGCTTACTGACTCTCTCCCATCAATAATACGATGGTCATAACTCAATGCTAAATACATCATCGGCTTAATAACCACCTGGCCATTAATTGCCATTGGCCGTTCCTGTATTTTGTGCATACCCAAAATTGCACTCTGAGGAATATTAATTATTGGAGTACTCATCAACGAACCAAATACTCCACCATTGGTAATGGTGAACGTTCCACCGGTTAGATCCTCAGCTGTCAATTTGCTATCTCTTGCTTTGCCTGCCAGTATCACTACTGCTTTTTCAACCTCCGCCATGCTCATGCTTTCTACATTGCGCATTACGGGAACAGTTAATCCTCTTGGAGTGCTAACGGCAATACTAATGTCTGCATAATCATGATATACCAACTGGTCTCCATCAATATATGCATTTACCGAAGGCCATTCGGCCAATGCAGCTGCACATGCTTTTGCAAAAAAGCTCATAAAGCCCAATCCAACACCGTGTATTTCTTTAAACTTGTCTTTATACTTTGTTCTTATTTCCATGATATTGCTCATATCCACCTCATTAAAAGTGGTAAGCATCGCAGTAGTATTCTTAGCTTCAACTAATCTTCTTGAAATAGTTTTACGCAGATTGCTCATCTTCTCTGTACGAACATTACGGCTACCAAGTTCTGTTCCAGCAAATGCTTTTTTACCCGGATTGGCTAATGCAGCGAGTACATCATCCTTTAAAATTTTTCCGGCAGTTCCTGTTGGAGTTACAGTTTTTGGATCAACTTTTTTATCTGCAATAATTGCCGATGCAACAGGACTTGCTTTTATATCATTAGGTACGGATGCTACAGGAGCTGATGATGCAGGCTTCTCTTCTTTATTTACATCCTCTTTTTTAGGTTCTTCCTTTTTCTCAGCTATAGGTGTTTCGCTACCTGCTGGCTTGCTGGCAGTTTCATCAATGCTCGCCAATAAATCCCCGATTTTAATGGTGTCACCTTCCTGAATAACACCTAGCTTTAAAACACCGGCTTTTTCGGCATTTACTTCAAAAGTGGCTTTCTCACTTTCTAACTCGGCAATTACTTCATCTCTTTCTACATATTCACCGTCTTTTTTATTCCATTTCAGCAGGGTTACTTCACTAATGGATTCGCCAACCGTTGGCACTTTTATATCTATCATATTTCGTTTCTTAAGTGGGGCAAATTTCGGAAAAAAAGACGACACAAAGATTTATATTTGATTTTGATAATCAGGCCTTTTGATGCTAAAACCCATCCGCTACGTCGCTATAGATGATGACCTCCTTGACCAGCTTATGCTGAAGGAATATGCCGGTGCATTTCCAATTCTGCAGCAAGTTGGCACTTTCTCAAATAGCACAGATGGTTTAGCTTCAATTGACGAGTTACACCCAGATCTCATATTTCTTGATATTGAAATGCCAGGACTAACGGGATTAGAAGTGCTCCGGCAAATAAAAGACAAGGTTTCAATTGCCATTTTTATCACTTCTCATCCAGAATTTGCAATAGACGGATTTGAGCTTTCTGCCCTTGATTATGTATTGAAGCCATTAACAGCAGAAAGATTTGCCCTAACAGTAAAACGGATTGAAGAATATTGGACGATGAAGCAAAAGGCCATTTCGTATGAAGTACTTTTTGAAAAAGAATCACTAATTATAAAAGATGGGCATTCACAAGTAAAATTGCCCCAGGAGGATATTATATACCTCGAAGCAATGCAAGACTATACAAAAGTGGTTACTGAAAAGAAAAACTATCTCACACTATCCACCTTGACAGGATTTTTAGAAAAAATATCGAATACCAATTTCCTCCGGGTGCACAGAAGTTATGCGGTGGCCATTAATAAGATAAAAGAACTTCATACCAATAAAATCATTTGTGGTGATATTTCCATTCCCATTGGCAAAACATACCGTTCGGTAGTAACCCGGATAAAATTGTAACTCTATGCGCCGATACCCTATACTTTCCAATTTGAAAAACCGGGTGCACCGATTTAGCCTGTTTATATTTTTCATTTTTCTTCTTAATAATTCTTCTGCACAAAATTTAATCCCGGAATTAAGCCATTATAAAACCTCAACTGAAAAATTAAAGGTTTTAAAAACTATTTGTGATTCGCTTGCTAATATTGAAAAATATGGTGAATTGAAAGCTGTTGCTGCTTATTCTTTGCAATTAGTTCCCACAGGCGACTTGGCTAATCTTGCACTTTTTAATCACTTCACGGGAATCTCTTTAGAAGGTTTAATTAGCAGAGACAGTGCAATACATTATCATGAAAAATCCTTAGCATATGCACAGCAAGGCAAAATTGCTAAGCGAATCAGAGTTGCTCATCAACGACTTTTATATTTATATCATTCCGCCGGCAACGAACAAAAAGCAGATAGAACAGCTTTAGAACTAAAAAACATACTAGATACAGTAAAGGATAAAACTTCTAAATATTCAATACTGGCATTCCTTGGCAACTATCATAACGAACGGGCAGAATATGAAAAGAACATTGAGTACTTATTGAAAAGTATTGATATTCAAAAAGAGTTACTAAAAGAAGGTGGCACTAACGACAGCTCAGATATTGGCATAAGTTTATTGAATGTAGCAAAGGCCTATATCGATATGAAGCAGCCGGAGAAAGCAATTGAGTATATACAACCAACCTGGTCGTATTTAGCCAACTACCAATCGGGACAAACCTATTATCATAAAAATTATTTAGATGCATGGCTTTTACTTAATCAACCAACCAAAGCCTTGCTCCATTATGATTCACTTACTGCAATTGTAAACAAACCTGAAGCCGGTGCATTTGAATGGAGTGATAAACTAACTGCAGACCTTGTATTTGCAGATTATTACCTGGCAAAAAACAATACAGATAGCGCATTACTTTTTGTTAGCCGTGCAGATAAATTGGCGCCGGAAAAAGCAAGTGTATACGTTGTATCACAGATAAATTTTATGATGGGAAAAGTGCTTGCTGCCAGGAAAGAATATGGAAAAGCCATTCCATTATTAAAAGGTGCTGAAGAACTAACAAGGAATGCAAGCCTGCAAGTGCATGCTTCGCTTTTACAGACATTAGCGCAAAGTTATGCTGCCACCGGTCAATGGCAGAACGCATATATATATTACGAAAAATATGCCCCGCTAAAAGACTCGCTTTATACAGAGGCATCTAAAAAAAATATTGCAGACGCCGAAGCAAAATTTCAGAACAAAGAGAAACAACAACAGATAGAAAATAAGAACCTCCAATTATCAGCAGCCCGCAAGCAAAGATTTTGGCTTGTTGCAGGATTGGCCTTACTTTCTTTGGTAGCAATCCTATTGGTTATTATTTATAGAAATAAAAAGAAAACAGCTGATATACTGGATGAAAAAAATAAAACATTAGCTATACTGAATAATGATTTAGAAGAAGCCAATCGCACCAAAGCAAAATTATTCAGTATCATCAGTCATGATCTGCGTTCTCCAATCAACCAGGTATATCAATTTTTAAAACTGCAACAACTGAATCCACAGGCTTTGAATGAAAGCCAGAAAAATGAACTAAGTAATAAGATACAAACTGCCACCGGTTCTTTGTTAGAAACAATGGAAGATCTATTACTGTGGAGTAAAACACAAATGAGTGAGTTTAAAACCAGTTTTCAATCCACTCAACTCCTGCCAATTGTTGATGCCTGCAAAAATTTGTTGCAATTAAACAGCGAAGCAAAAAATATTCAATACAGTGTAATAATACCCGAAGGACTAACAACACAAACAGATCCTTATTACCTGCAAACCATTTTCAGAAATTTGTTGCAAAATGCAATCAAAGCCACACATGTAAATAGTGTGATTGAAATAATGGCTGAACAAACAGTAAAAAGTATTTCCTTATCCATTCAAAATAATGGCGTTTCTTTTTCACAACAGCAATATGAACAGCTTATAAAAAGCGAGCAGTCAAGCCAATCACTTTCCGGCTTAGGTCTGCGCTTAACACATGAGCTTTCAGAAAAAATAAACGCAACCATTCATTTTTCTAACCCGGCTTTGGATTTAACGAGAGTTACAATTCTACTCCCGGGCTCATAGTTTCGATATCGTTTCCTTTCATCGGTTTTAGGTATTCCTTCATCGGTTAGCCAAAAACACACGATGCATAGCGTTTATCTTTAGCCTTATAAATCTTCAGCATGAAAAAAAGTATTCTTCCAATAGTCTTGATTTTGCTGGTGCTCTCAGCTTCTGGGCAGCAATACTCCTCCGTTGGTGGACTTGAAACTCTTTTCAAAGGTAAGCACCGGTTTACTGCTGTACTGGACGAAAGAAAAAAAACACTTAGTTTTCAAACTGACGCAGAAGTATCTGTTATTACATTAGAAACTTATACGGCAGAAGAAAGAATTGCCCGAAAAGGACAGGAATACACTGATAAATTTTATACAAAAAACGGCACCACTTACACTTTCGACCTAACAAGACCAGAGCTGAGAGATAAATATGCCTATTGGCTAAAAGTATCAACAGGCCGTAACGGAGTACCACTGGCCGAATATTATTTTCAAAAAAGGACAGCTACACAAAATAATCCGGAAGAAAGTTCAGAGGAACAAAAAAATGCCGCTGGTGAAACTATTATCCGTACCAACGCTACTTGTACAGAGGGTAAAACAAAATTACTGGCAGCATTGAAAGCACTGGATGGTGTTCAGAAAGTTACGATCGACCCAAGAGGAACCGTGAACATAAGTTATAGTAGTGATGGAACTCCATATAAAGATCTACTTTCCACTATTAATGAGAATGGTTTTAATGCGAATAATCAGAAAACCAATAACCCCGCAGCTAATCCTTGCACAAAGCCTTCAGAGAAAAAAACAGTATTTGCACCCAACCTGCTGGATGCTAGTCCAGGTTATAAAAAAGCCGCCATAAAGTTTGTACCCATAAAAGCAGATTACAGTAAGGGATATAGTGATACCAAGGTGTATGAATGGAAAGATCCGCTCGGTAACCAGCATACGGCTACTGGTAAAGAAATTCTCGATGAAGTAAATGATCTTGAACAACAATTAAATGAAAGAGGGCATTCACTTCGTGAAAAAAAGGCATTGAATGGATTAACACTTCAACTTAATGCAGTTGCCAAAAACGATTTCGCTAATTGTGTCATCACTAATAAATTATTACCTGCGAAGAAAAATCCACAATACGATTTTAATAAGCCCGTAAAATTAAAGAATGTAAATATCGCTGAAAAGTTAATAAACAGCACTGTCTATAGTTACCTGGGATATGTTACAAATTCAGCTGAATTCAAATCAGCTAATATGAACAGTTCTGATAAATTTACCCGTATCGCTAATAATGCATCAGCAGATATGCAATTGGTAATGCAGGCTGCTATGTTTCAAAAAGTAAAGACCTGCCGGGTAGATGTTGCTGAAACACCAAAGGGTTCGGCGCTGTTTGCCACCACCATTGTGTTAAATAAATTTACACATACCATATCTTCAGCAGTACCAAACATAAATTTCGGAGATGCGGTGGAGCCACAATATATGCCTTCGAATTATTCCATATACAGTTACAAACTGTTATTTGAAAATGTTGGAAATAAATTGCCGGCGGCTACCCGTAATGCAAAACCTTATTATTTGATTCTTACATTCTATGATGCGGCCGGGCAACAAGTGCAAACCTATCAGCCAAATGATCTGGTACTCAACAATCAATTGCCCATGCCACTTAATGTTACAAAAATGGGTGGCAAACAATATTCCGGATACGACTATCAATTTCTTGACCCGGGATTGCACTGCTTTGGATTTTATGCCAAATCATCGGGCTACAATGCACAATATTTTTCTCAGGACAGTGCCTATGACGGCAAAAGAATGAAAAGTACAGTAAATGCCAATATGGAGATCGGAGTAAAATATTATAACTGGGAACGTCTCATTAATAGCAATGCACCACTAACAAAAGATTTCCCATTATTTGGTTATGATATAAGTTCAGAAGAAAAATATTTGAAACTGGATGGCAAACCTCCACCAATTGGATTTGCTGAATATAAGAAAGAAGATCCGGACAAAGGAATAGTTACACTTTTGGGCGAAACCCATAACCTTGCCAATACTAATGAAGACAAATTTGTGAAAGTCATAAATGAAAATTTTCCAACGATTGATTTTTTCATTGGCCCTGTACCCTGCAATATCACTATTGGACTTTCAGGAAATATAAGTGTGGCAGTTGATTATCAAAGCAAAAAAATAAAGAGCAGTGATGCGAAACTATCAATAACACCTCATGCGGATATAACATTACACGGTTCCGGTGGTATCGATGCAAAAATCATGTATGCAAAAGTATATGCAGACGTTAAGCTGCTGGAAATAGACATGCCCTATACCATGGAAGTATCTGCCACAAATACACTGGCCAATATTCAGCCATTGCTGTCTGTGGGTGGTTTATCCGGTGAAGTTTATTTCAAAGCCGGTTTCTGTATTCCAATTCCCTTGGTTGACGATATATGTGAAAGTTTTCGAATTGATATTTTGAACTGGAAGGGGTATGAAAAGAAATTTACTGTCGATCCAAAAAAAGGTATCTCCTTATAGTTATAAAAACGGGAGATCATAAATGAGATTTTACTTAAACCATACCATTATTCTTATCCTGGCTGTTTGTTGTTGTATAAATTCTTATGCAACAACAGACAGTTTACCAACATGTATTAAATACCTGGCTAAAGGTAATATACAATCTTATACTGAATATGATTACAACGGGAAGAGACTCTTTTCATTTGCAATCTCACCTAAAAACAAACCGATTAATTACTATGATAGCTTAGGAAGCATTCGATTCTATGATTCCTCTTGTAAGCTTTTTTGCACCTGGATGGTTGGCGGAATCATGGGATCTAAAATGATACCGTATTCTATCGAAAAGCAACAAATCGTCACTCTCCGGGTTGTTACATTTGATAGTATTCCAAAAAAGGAACCGCTTAGTAGCAATAATCTTCCTGACAGTATTGCTAAACTTGCACTGAAAAAAAATAGCCACTGGATAGAAGAAACTATCTACGACGGGAATCGGGTTTATCGCTTTCAAGATCCTTCAGACAAATCTTCCAAAATAACTTTTGTGAATCCATATTTTGACGAAAACGGAAGCATTGTTTCACCAGTTAGATTTATGAGAAGGGCCTTTTGGTGGCACCAGGTAAATGGAAAATTTTCAAGAACGCAATTCAGACCGGGTTACAGATAAACAACAGAAATCAAATTTTTATTCTTACATAAACATTCAAAATAAAAAACATGAAAAAACAGATCCTTATTTTATCGACTGCAGTCGCATTACTTACATCTTGCAGTGATAACAAAAAAACTACTTCCGATGCTTCAACATCAGAAACAAGCAACCCGACTAGCAATGAAAGCAGCGATGAAAAAACCGGCGAATTTTCTATTGATGGAAAAACAGTAACCGGTAAATCAACTACACAATATTTTGGAAGTGATAAAGAGAAGTCCAACTTCTCCGTATTATGCCAGCATGATGAAAGTGCAACAAGTGCAAATTTTGAATTACTTCAAATTACTTTCGTAAATGAAAAAGATGCAACAACTAATTCAAATCTGAAGCTTTATAGTGGCTCTCAGTTGCCCATGACAGAACCAGAAGCAGAAGCAGGCTCTTATACCGTTTCTCTTTCAGGAGTTGGTGATGGTTTTAAAGATCAACAATTTACTGGTTCAGATAAATCTACCGGAACTGTAACAGTGTCAGATAGAACACTGATCGTTAAAGACCTGGTATTATTTACAAGAGATGGTGATAAGAAAACTGTGAATGCGAAAATTCCATTCTAAGGTAGTCAGGAGTTATTAGCCAGTAGTCGTGAGTCTTTGCGTATTAAGGTAAAAGACCTTATATAGTAATACTGCTGTTCGTCAACAAATAAAAAACGCATAAATGCAAAAGAGGCTATCGTTTTGATAACCTCTTTGGCATTTTGTATTAATCTGTGCTAATCCGTGTAATCTATGGCCAACCTGTATTCATTACCGAAGGCAATTTTTGCTATCATTAAATACTAAACGCCGTCTCTACGATCTCAGCCTGCTCCTGCTGATGCACTTTATTATATCCGGTAGCAGTTGAAGCAGAAGGTTGCCTGCTGATCACTCCGAAATTAATAGTATATAAATTCATTTTCAGGAAGGAAGCGGCTCCCATATTCTGCGGCTCTTCTTGTACCCAGAACCAGGTGGCTTTGTTATACTTCTTACTCAACGCCTCAAGCTGTTTATATGGAAGTGGATACAATTGTTCCAATCTTATAATAGCAACATCTGTTCTGTTTTCTTTTTGTTGCTTGTCCGCTAAGTCGAAGTATACTTTGCCGCTGCAGAATAAAACTTTTTTAATTTTTGTTGGGTCCGCATTCACATCATCAATCACTTCTTTAAATCCGCCAGTGGTAAACTCTTCTATTTTTGAATAGGTGCCCGCATGGCGTAAGTTAGCTTTCGGTGTAAACTCGATCATCGGCTTACGGAATGGCCATGCTAATTGCCTTCTCAAAGCATGGAAATAGTTAGCAGCGGTTGTAATGTTTGTAACAACCATATTTAACTCAGCACAGGATTGCAAGAATCTTTCTAGCCTTGCACTGCTATGTTCAGGCCCCTGCCCTTCGTATCCATGCGGCAATAACATCGTAACTCCATTCATCCTGTTCCACTTTTGTTCACCGGCAGCAATAAACTGATCAATCATTATCTGGGCACCGTTTACAAAGTCTCCAAACTGTGCTTCCCACAATACCAATGCATTGGGGTCAGCTAATGCATAACCATATTCAAACCCAAGCACACCATACTCACTCAGTAATGAATTATAAATTCTGAATTTTCCTTTTGCACCTTCAATTCTGCTAAGACGATTGTAGGCTTTGTCGTTGTCTTCGTCTCTTAGCACGGCATGGCGATGGGAGAATGTTCCCCGTTGCACATCCTGTCCGCTCATTCTTACATTCTTACCATCCAATAACAAACTTCCATAGGCCAACAATTCAGCTGTAGCCCAGTCAATTTTATTCTCGGTATCAAATAATTTTATTTTGTCCTGTAATATCTTTTCTACTTTTCGAAGCGGCTTAAAATCTTCCGGCCATTTCATCAAAGCATCAAATACTTTTTTGAAATCATCAGTACTTATTGCAGTTACAGGCGATTGGTCAAAATCAGTAGCGGTTGCTTTTCTCAACTTTTTCCAATCTACTTCTGGTGCCTGGTAATGATACGGCAATGGGTTTTGTTTTACCTCATCCAAACGTTCTTGCAGATCATTCCAGAATTTTTTCTCCATTTCCTTCGCCAGCTCCTGCGCATCTGCTTCTCCGTTCTCCAATAAGTACTTTATATACACTTCTCTTGGATTGGGATGCTTATCGATCAGCGCATATAAATGAGGCTGTGTAAACTTTGGGTCATCCCCTTCATTATGCCCATGTTTACGGTAGCAAACCATATCAATAAAGAAATCTGAATTAAACTCCTGGCGATAACGGGTAGCGATCTCTACACATTTAACGACTGCCTCTGGGTCATCTCCATTTACATGGAATACTGGTGCTTGTACAGCCGCAGCAAGTGAGGTACAATAATCCGAACTTCTCGCATCATCAAAATCAGTTGTAAAACCAATTTGGTTATTGATGACGAAATGAATAGTTCCACCTGTATAAAAACCTTTCAAATTGCACATTTGTAAAACTTCGTACACAATTCCCTGGCCTGCAACAGATGCATCACCATGGATCAATATCGGAAGAATTTTATCAAAGTCACTTTCATACAACACATCTGCCTTTGCTCTTGCAAAACCAACTACCACCGGGTCCACCGCTTCTAAATGCGATGGATTGGGCATTAATTTTAAATGAATCGTTTTATCGTTCAGCGTTTGAACTTCACTTCCATAACCCATGTGATATTTTACATCACCGCTTCCCATTGTTTGGTCAAGCTTGCCAGTACCTTCAAACTCACTAAAAATTTGTGAGTATGTTTTACCCATAATATTGGCCAGCACATTTAATCTTCCGCGGTGTGCCATTCCAATCACTACTTCCTGCACATCATAGTCAGCAGCCGATGTAATGATCGCATCTAAGGCAGCAATGGTTGTTTCTCCACCTTCTAAGGAAAATCTTTTTTGTCCAACATATTTTGTGTGAAGAAATTTTTCAAACATCACTCCCTGGTTCAGCTTCTCCAATATCCTTTTCTTTTTATTTAGCGGAAGAGGCTCCAGTGATTTCTTTTCTACTTCATTTGTCAGCCAATCAACTTTTTTCTGATCACTAATGTATTTAAACTCGATACCAACATGAGAAGCATAACACTTCTCAAGATGATTTAAAATATTTTTAAGTGATGTTGTTCCTAATCCTAATAAATTTCCTGCATGGAAATCTTTGTCCAGGTCGGCTTCCGTAAAACCGTAAAACCCAAGTTCAATATTAGCTCCCCTGTCTTTTCTTTTTCTGATAGGATTTGTTTTCGCCAAAAGGTGACCCTTATTACGGTACCCCAATATCATCCGGTAGACCCTGATCTCCCGCATCCAATCTAGATCTACCGAAAGTGGCTTGTCTGAAATTGTTGAACTTGTAGCCGCTGGCGCCTTTCCATTTCCGTTCGCTGTTGCGTTACTCATAGCAAAGTCAAACCCTTCAAAGAATTTTTTCATTTCGGGGTCAACGCTGTTAGGATCGCTAACAAAATCACGGTACAGGTTTTCGATAAAAGCCGGGGAAGAATTGGTGATGTAAGAAAAGTCCTTCATGGAGGGGAAAAATTTGAAAATAAAGCGATTTTTGAGGCCACAAATATCGCTTAAAATACCGAAAATGAAGGCTCATTTTGAAGGATTTAGGCAGCTGGGCCGCCTTAGGCGAACGCCAAACCAGCCTGCCCGCTAACCCAACCCTCATTTTCTTCTAAATTATTAGCCCTCAACTGCCAATTTTAAGATGATTTCTCCTACCTTTGCAGTCCTTAAAAATCAAAAAGAATGGCTAATCACAGCGCAACAAAAAAGGATGCCCGTCAGGCTGCAAAAAGAACAGCGAGAAACAAATATTACGGAAAAACAACCCGTAATGCTATCCGTGACCTGAAAGCACTGAAAGGAAAAGAAATGGGCGACAAATTTCCAGATGTTGCTTCTATGATCGACAAATTAGCTAAGCGCAATGTTATTCATAAAAATAAAGCGGCTAACCTAAAAAGCAAACTAGCGAGAAAAGCTAACGCAGCAGCGGCAGCTAAATAAGTTTTCAATAAATTATTTGAAAAGCATCTCTATAAAGGGATGCTTTTTTATTGGCCAATTTACTTGCCTAAATATTATGTAGGCAAGCTAACTACTACTATCGTCGTTCCTTGCGGCCGAAGGCCTGTTAATTTATTTTCTTCCAGTGGAAGAGAAGAAATTAATCACTCTTGTACTGCAGTAACACAGATCAGCATTTGCAAAGTCTCCAAAAAAAATAGCATAGTCTCCGCTTTTCAAGTCTTGCACTTGTTCCTTTTCACTTCGTATATTTATTCCATCACAAATGATATTCATATAATCAAACTATATCATGCAAAAACTACTTACGACATTGTTGCTTCTTTTAATTGCAATTCAATTTTCATTCTCACAAAACATAACCACAAAATTTGAGCAATCAAAAGGAACACAAACACCCACTTATTTTGAGATCATTGACTGGTGGAAAAAATTAGATGCTCAATCTGGTAAAGTAAAAATGCTTACCATGGGTATGACGGATGCAGGCTATCCATTGCACTTAGTTGTTGTATCAAACAATGGCGATTATATTTTCGATAACATTCGCAAAAGTAATAAGCGAATCATTTTGATCAACAACGGTATTCACCCCGGCGAACCCGATGGTGTAGATGCAAGCATGCTGTTGGTAAGAGATATTGTAACGAATAAATATAAAATTCCCGACAACATTGTACTTGCCTTTATACCAATTTATAATATTGGTGGTTGCTTAAATCGTAGTCCAAATTTTCGTGTTGACCAGGATGGTCCCGAAGAATTTGGCTCCCGCGGCAACTCTCAAAACCTCGATCTTAACCGGGATTTTATTAAATGTGATTCAAAAGATGCAAGAGCATTCACAGAAATTTTTCATTTGACTGACCCGGATATTTTCGTAGATAATCATGTAAGTAACGGTGCCGACTATCAGCATATAATAACATTATTAACCACACAACATAATAAGCTCGGCGGTGTAATGGGAGAATTTTTAAATCAAAAATTCGAGCCAGCTCTCTACACTTCTATGAAACAAAAAGGTTATGACTTAATTCCATACGTAAATTCCTTTGGCGACACCCCTGATAATGGTTGGCCGGAATATTGGGACAGTCCCCGCTATAGCAGTGGTTTTGCCGCCCTGTGGCATACGTTTTCTTTTGTACCCGAAACGCATATGCTAAAAGCGTATGACTTGCGGGTTAAAGCTACTTACACATTAATGCAGGCCTTTATTGAGTTTGCTGTAAAAAACAGTGAAGAAATAAAAACGGTACGAAAAAAAGCAAAAGAATCTGCAAAAACATTTACAGGTTTTCCGTTAAACTGGGTATTAGATAAATCAAAATTTAGAGAAGTAACCTACAAAGGTTTTGAAGCTGGTCGCAAGCCAAGTGAAATATCTGGCTTACCCCGTTTGTATTATGATCGTAATAAGCCTTATGAAAAGCAAGTGAAGATCTTCAATCAGTTCAACCCACAAATAGTATTAAAAAAGCCAGAAGCTTACATTATTCCACAAGGCTGGTGGAAAGTGATCGACTTATTGAAATTGAATAAAATAGAGATGAGGCAGCTAAAAAAAGACTCAGTGATCGAAGTACAGGTATATAAGATCGATGACTACAAAACAGCTCCCCGTCAATATGAGATGCACCATATAAATAGCGATGTAAAAGTTAGTTCCAGCCTGCAAACTATTAATTTTAAAAAAGGCGATTGGTATATTCCAATGAACCAGGTAGCAAATCGATTTTTAATGGAAGTATTAGAACCACAAACAGAAGATTCATATTTCGCCTGGAATTATTTTGATGCGATACTAAGTCAGAAAGAAGGCTACTCTGCTTATGTATTTGAAGATATAGCAGCCGATTTCATGAAAAAGAATCCAGACATCAAAACAAAATTGGAACAAAGAAGATCAACCGATACAACATTTGCTAAAAATGCAAGAGCTCAGCTAAATTTTATATATCAGAACTCGCTTTGGATTGAGCCAGCGTTTATGCGTTACCCTGTATATAGGATTGTAAAATAATTTTACGCAGTTTCCTGTACTAATTCTTTTTCTGCAATAGGTGTATCATCTGATACATCTATTTTTTTAAATATCCTGCGGCCAAATAGAAGACTTAATAAAAGAACAAAAATACTCAGGTAGCCAACCCAGTTGTAGTTGTGCACCTTCCCTGATTTTTCAGTTACTACGATCATACCTGCAAATAAAGCAGCTAATCCACTACCCAATTGCTGAATACTGCCATTCACACTCATAAAGCTTCCCCGTCGTTCTGGCTTTACCACTTCACTGATCATGGCCTGTGCTGTAACGATTCTTCCGGTTGCCACAGTAAACCAAATAGCAAAAAATAGTAACACTATTCCAAAAGGAACGTTTGGCATTCGGGTAATTATTAATACCATAAACAAAGACAGAAAAACCGATACAGAAAAAACAGCCAGCTTTCCTCTCTTATCCGATAATTTACCAAGGTAGAGAGCTGCAAGCAATGATGCCATTCCACCCACGAGGTAAATCATAGGTGTATGGTCTTTCGAAAACCCTTTATTATACTCTAGATAGGGATTTATAAAGGGAATAATTAAGAAATGCCCCATCATTAATAAGCAAGAAAAAATCAAAGCCGATCGTTGTTCTGGAATTTTACAAACATTAACCAATACCGAAAAAGGAGAACTAACCTCTTCTGCTTTTCTCTCTTTTATATGTGCAGTCATACTCGGAATAAAGCGAATAATAAGTGGAATAAAAATTATTCCCAAGGCTCCAATTAAAAGAAAAGGAACATGCCAGTCATGTTTAAAAAGATTCGTCAGATATAAAGAAATAGGAACACCTAAAATTGAAGCAGCCGCAAAACCACCCATTACAGCACCCATTGCCCGGCCTCTTCTTTCATATGAAAACATATCCGCCACGATAGAAAGAACTTGTGCTCCAATAATACCTCCAAATAAGCCTGCAACTATTCTTGCACCTAATAACATACCATACGTAGGTGCAAAGCCACAAGCAATTGTTCCAATTACAAAACCAATATAAGCGAATAGCAAAAATTTCTTTCTATCAAACCTATCAATAAACATTGCAATTCCTAACCCTGAAAAGAAAGCTGCAATAGAATACGATGCAACAAGAATACTGAATTGCATAGCCGTTACGTTCAGATAATTACCCAATGGCATCATGATCATGAAATCGAGAATATGCGTAAAATTCAGCGAAGCCAGTAATGTTAGTATAATCCGTTCTTGCTTATTCATAAACTTGGTAAAGTTCGGGAATCCAAGAAGGAAAACAAAAGGATAGTTAACCCCACCCACAGTTGCAGCGAATTACAGATATAACTATCTTTAGTAACAAACTATCGATAATGGATCGAAAAGAATTTATTCGAAATAGTTCACTGACTGCTGCAGGCATCACAATCCTCAACTTTCCTATATTCGGAAAGAATGCCCCTTCCAATAAAGTAATGTTAGGTGTAATGGGAGTTAATAGCCGCGGCGCATACCTTGCTGAGTGTTTTTCTAAATTACCAAATGTAGAAATTGCCTATATATGTGATGTGGAAGATAAGGCTATTGTTAATGGGTTGAAACCATTTCAAAATGCAGCCCGCAAACCCACAGTAATAAAAGACATCCGTGAACTTCTTAATAAAAAAGATTTTGATGCATTGGTTATTGCCACACCAGATCATTGGCAAACAACTGCAGCATTAATGGCAGTAGCACATGGCAAACATGTATATGTAGAGAAACCTGGAAGTCACAATGCTTATGAAGGTGAGCTGTTGACAAAAGCAGTAAATAAATATCCGAATAAGTTGATACAAATGGGCAATCAACGTCGTTCCATGCCTAATCTTATCAATGCTGTTAAGGAAGTGAAAGACGGAATTATAGGTAACGTTTATTTTGGGAAATCATGGTATGCCAATAACAGAAAATCTATAGGCTATGGCAAGAAAGTAGTTGTGCCTCCAACTTTAAACTTTGATCTTTGGCAGGGGCCAGCACCACGCAAAGACTATAAAGACAATCTCATTCATTACAACTGGCATTGGCATTGGCATTGGGGTACAGCCGAAACATGCAATAACGGAACACATGAAATTGATATGTGCCGCTGGTTTTTAGATGTTGATTATCCCACTAAAGTAACATCTGCAGGAGGCCGTTATGCTTACAAAGATGATTGGGAAATGCCCGATACACAAGTTGCCACTTTTGAATTTGGCGATAAAAAAGCCATTACCTGGGAAGGGAGAAGTTGTAATAAAATGAATGTAGAAGGAGCCAGCCGTGGCTTTACTATTTATGGTGAAAAAGGTACACTTGTCAATAAAGGAAATGATGATTATACTATTTATGATGCAGATAATAAATTAATAAAAGAAGTTAAAACAGGAACAAGCAATGATGGAACGAATACTGTTAGTGCCACTGGTAATTTGGACTTTTTTCACTTCAATAATTTTTTAGATAGCATTCGTGGCAATACAAAACTTAATTCACCCATCAATGAAGGTCAAAAAACTATTTTACTTTGCCATCTCGCTAATATCGCACAACGTATCGGTAAAACATTAAACTGCGATTTAAAAAATGGATACATCCTCAATGATCCCGATGCAATGAAATTATGGAGAAGAGAATATGAAAAAGGTTGGGAACCGAAAGTTTAGTTGTTTGTTTAATTAAACTTAGTTGATTTATTTTTTTGTTGGCCAGCTGTATTGCTACTAGCATCGTCCCTTGCGTCGCACAATTCAACTTTAGTAACACGGATGAGCATTTGCAAACTCTTCGCTTTCTATTTAGAATTTTGACATAGCACCTGTTGCGAAGAATTTCGGAAACAAAGGTGGTATCTCCAAATTACTTATATTATAAGTTTAATCAATCCAGTTTTCTAATCTTAATACTTCGAAAACTCACGGCATTTCCATGATCTTGCAAAAGAATATGTCCTTCTTTAGCTTCGCCGAAGTTAGGCCACACTTTGTATTTACTAATGGCTACTAATTCTCGATAGGCTTGTGAACCTCTATCATATTCCAGCACTTTAACCCCGTTAAGATAATGCTCTACATGATTATTGGGATATACAATTACTCTCGCCAAGTTCCATCCTCCGGCTTGTTTAATAAATCTAGTCGTCTTATTTGCTTTGATCAAATCATATAAAGAAGCAAGTGTCCTATTTCCTTCTCTTCCCATTTTGGCATCTGCATGTAACGAATCATCCAGCAATTGGTATTCAAGTCCGATAGCAGAGCCCGGATTATTTTCTGAAAGCGTTACAAAATATTTTACTCCGCTGTTAGCACCTGGTGTAAGTTTAAATTCAAACGATAGATCGAATGAGCTGAATTTTTCTTTCGTTACAATATCACCACCATTCATTGATTCCTTCCCTTCAGATGATAGAACACTAAGGAATCCATCTTTTATCTCCCAACCCTTTTCAGGAAACTGATTTTTATATGCACCTTTCCATCCATTGTTCGTTTTTCCATCAAATAATAATTTCCATCCGTTATTTTTTTCAAAGGCTGATAAATTATTGGGAATAGTATTCACTACATAAATATCTTTTGGAAATGGCAAAGGTTTCAGCCCTGTCGTTTTTACTCGGATATTTTTCCAGTGTATTTTTCTTCCTGCCATTTCAGGTTTTCCAATACTATGTACTTGCAAGGCAATAAATCCATTGCGGTCAAAAGTATCAACCACGTATGCCGAAGGAATATCATTTACCCATGTTTTAATAGTTGTACCAATACATTCTATTCTAACTCTATTAAAAACTCCGTGTCGATATGCATTTTGTCCAACAGGATTAAGCGTCAAAGGATATAGCCAATCTCTCCTTCCTTCATCGTACACACCTCCAGTCCATCTTCTCATCGAAGGATCTAGTTCATACTGGTAACCATATACTCTTCCTTTTCCATTATTTGCAGCAGCATCAAAATGACTTCTGAATTGAATACCTGAATTAGATGTTGTGTCTTCGATCAGCACTTCCAATTCAAGAACAAAATCACTGTATTCCTTTTCAGTAACCAAAAAAGTATTAGGTGTGTTGGGAACTGTTGTACCAGTGATCACTCCACTCTGAATACTAAATTCAGCAGATCCAGAAAGTTTTTTCCAACCGTTGAATGTTTTTCCATTAAACAGATTTATCCATCCATTTTTTTTGTCTTGGCCTATTAAAGTGTAAATAAAGAGAAGAAAAGAAAGTAGGGAAAAAGAAAAATGCTTCATGTGTATTGCAGTTAAAGTGACACAATGTAAAGCAAAATAAAAAGCAAGAGGTAGTAAAACAAAAAAGCCCTCCGATTTATCGGAGGGCTCAAAGAATATGGCAGCTACCTACTCTCCCGCATTGTGGTGCAGTACCATCGGCCATGAGGGGCTTAACTTCTCTGTTCGGTATGGGAAGAGGTGAACACCCTCGGCAAAACCACCATAAGAATATACAATTCCAAAAAATCTAATTACAATGTCCACATAAATGGATTGCAACTTCGAATTAAGCTTTGGAACTTAATAAGATCATATTGGGAAATGTTAGAAGACTCACTAATAAACCATTTTTAAAAAATGATTAAAAAAATTAAAGCGTACGGGCAATTAGTACTACTTGGCTTTACTGTTACCAGTTTTACACCTATAGCCTATCAACGTCATAGTCTTTGACGACCCTTAAAAGTAAACTCATCTTGAGATAGGTTTCACGCTTAGATGCTTTCAGCGTTTATCCTGTCCGTACATAGCTACTCAGCATTGCACCTGGCGGCACAACTGATACACCAGCGGTACGTACGACCCGGTCCTCTCGTACTAAGGTCATGTTCTCTCAATTTACCT
>LNFJ01000026.1 GCA_001464625.1 Bacteroidia bacterium Ga0077558
TCCCATTGTAATTCTGATTTGTAATTCCATTCACTGGTTTGGCCAAACTCATTACCCATGAATAAAAGTTTGGCTCCGGGATGTGTCCACATATAGGTATACAGCAAGCGAAGGTTGGCAAATTTCTGCCACTCATCTCCCGGCACTTTATAAAGCATCGGGCTTTTGCCATGTACTACTTCATCATGACTCAACGGCAGCATAAAATTTTCATCATAGTAATACATCATACTAAATGAAAATTTATCCTGGTGAAACTGGCGCAGCAATGGATCGAGTTTGAAATAATCTAAGGTATCATGCATCCAACCCATCATCCACTTCATACCAAAGCCCAATCCATCATCCCAGGTTGGTTTTGAAATGCCAGGCCAATCGGTTGCTTCTTCGGCAATAGTTTGTACATCCGGAAAATCTCTAAATATTGTTTCGTTTAAATCTTTTATAAAGGCAATCGCTTCTAAATTTCCGTCACCGCCAAATTCATTAGGCTCCCACTCTCCTTCTTCTCTTGAGTAATTTAATTTCAACATAGAGCTTACTGCATCTACCCGAATGCCATCAATATGAAATAGATCGAACCAATACCTGGCACTGCTTATCAAAAAAGATTTTACTTCTCCTCTTTTATAATTAAAGATATAGCTGTTCCAATCAGGATGAAATCCTTTTCGCATATCTGCATACTCGTACGTATGTGCTCCATCAAACATAAACAAGCCATGTGCATCATACGGGAAATGCGATGGCACCCAATCCAATATCACCCCAATGCCTTCCTGGTGAAATGCATCGATCAAACGCATCAATCCTTGCGGGTCGCCAAATCTTGATGTAGATGCAAAGAATCCAGTACATTGATAGCCCCAGCTTCCATCAAATGGATGTTCTGTTACCGGCATAAACTCCACATGTGTAAAGCTTAAATTTTTTACATATGGAACAAGCCTATCTTTTAATTCATCGTAACTATTATAGCTTTCTTCATCATCTTTATTGGGTCGTTGCCAACTGGCCAAATGAACTTCATATACACTCCAGGGAGCATCTAATGAATTATTTTTTTTTCGCCTCTTCATCCATTCTTCATCTTTCCACTCATAATACATATCCCATGTGATGCTTGCCGTATCAGGTCTCTTTTCCCAGAAATTAGCAAAGGGGTCTCCTTTATCAATCTCTCGTTTTGCATATCCTACAATATGATACTTGTATGCTTCTCCTAAATTAAACCCTGGAATAAAGCCTTCCCATATTCCGCTTTTATCCCAGCGGGGCAACAATTCATATTCATGATTTGTCCAATCATTAAAATTTCCTTTTACCGATACTGAAGTTGCATTGGGTGCCCAAACACAGAAGTACATGCCCCATACATTATTTATTTGTATGGAATGAGAACCAAATTTTTTATACAACTGATAATTAGTGCCCTGTTGATAATTGGAAACATCTTCATCTGTTAACAACGAATAACTCCACACAGGTTTTGTGGTATCTACGTAAACTTCTTCTTCATATTTTTTTGATGCGTTGTTAGTTCTTTGAATTGACGAACCCTTGCCCTTCGCTGAAACAGGTTTTCTTGATTTTGAAGTCTTTGGTTCTTGCTGCTTCATAAATACTGCTTTTCAATTTAACTTAAAATTACATGAATGGTAGCTGATTAAAATGTTTTTTAACTGAAATTAGCCTGCGTAAGCCAACTGTATAGCCAATATAATCTTATTGAGTATGAGAATAAAGCACCTGCTTCTATCTTTTCTTATTATTTTCTTATCATACAATGTTCAAGCACAATCACTAAAAGGAAGTATTAAAGATTCACTTGATAAAAAAAATCTTCAGCAATCTGTTGTATCTATCCTTAGGGAGAAAGATTCTGTATTGGTAAAGTTTACAAGGGTTAATAAAGATGGAGATTTCCAACTATCTGCAGTAAAGGAGGACAAATATATATTGATGATTACCCATCCGCTAATGGGTGATTATTTTGACCAGTTTGAAATGAAGCAAAATCAGCAACTTGATTTAGGAACTGTTTATCTGACACCAAAGTCAAAACTATTAGCTGAGGTAATTCTAAAAAGCGGCTCGGCCATAAAAATTAAAGGCGATACAACAATATATACAGCCGATAGTTTTAGCGTAAGCGCCAATGCCAATGTGGAAGAATTACTTCGCAAACTACCCGGCATACAGGTTGATAAAAATGGACAAATAAAAGCAATGGGGCAAAACGTAGAAAGAGTATTGGTGGATGGGGAAGAATTCTTTGGCGACGATCCGGGCATGGCGGTAAAAAACCTGAGAGCTGATGCGGTAAAGGAAGTGCAAGTGTTTGATAAAAAAAGTGAACAAGCAGAGTTTACAGGCATTGATGATGGCAAAACACAAAAAACAATAAACCTTAAACTGAAAGAAGATAAAAAGAAAGGACACTTTGGAAAGATAGATATTGCTGGCGGGCTAAAGAAAAATATTGATGACCGCTTTAACAATAACCTGATGTTTAGCTCCTTTAAAGGCAAACGAAAGCTTTCCGCCTTTTTACTAAATGGAAATACCGGACAAGATGGGTTAGGCTGGCAAGACAATGAAAAGTTTGGTGGTGATAACGACAATATGAGTATGAGTATGGATGACGACGGCGGGGTGATGATGATGTGGAGAGGTGGCGGCACCGATGATGAACCGTATGTAAATACACAAAATGGATATATTACTAATGTAAATGCTGGCCTCCACTATTCTAATAAATGGAATGATAAAAAAACTTTTACCTTTTCGCCTAAGTTTAATAGTCAGTTATACACAAACCCCGAAACCAATTTTACACAAACACAAATTGGCGACTCTATTATTAATGACAATGCCAACTCTACCAGCTATGTAAACCGCCGTAATTTTAAAAACTCAGCTACCTACGATTTAAAAATTGATTCTGTAAACAGTTTAAAAATTACAGCCAAAGCCAATTTTTATCATACAGAAAATGAAGATGTAAGAAATAGTATATCAACTGGTAATACCGGTACACTTAAAAACACAAGCTTCCGAAACAATAAAAACACAATTGATAAAGAAGCCTATACTCTATCAGCCATTTATAAACACAAGTTTAAAAAAGACCGCCGCACAATGACGATTAATGCAGACTGGAACCTGCTGGACCAAAAAACGGATGGAATTTTACAATCTAATAACCAATCATTTTTTAATGGGTTTCCTTCCTTCACTCAAAACCTCAATCAATCGAGAGATGGAGCTAAAAAATCGCAAAAACTAACTTCAAAAATTACTTACACAGAGCCTTTATCAATAAAGTATTCGCTGGAACTAGGTTATGAATTTATTTTAAACAATGCTAAGAACGATCAGGTTACTTATTCCTATACTCCTTCTTCGGGTAAATATGATTTACTTGTAGACTCACTTTCTAATGAGTTTGACCAGAATATATATATCAACAAACCTTCTTTTAGAATTAATTACAGCAACAAAAAGATAAAGTACAACTTCGGCTCGGGCTTCGGTATTACCCGGTTTAACCTATCAGACATTACTTTAAACAAAGATTATCTGCGAAATTTCGTTAACTTTTTTCCATCGGCTACATTTACTTATAACTATAAAGTAAATAGCAGCTTGCGGATGAGCTACAACGGCAATACCACCCAGCCCACCATTAACCAAATACAGCCTCTACGAAATAATAACGATTTCTTTAACCAATATATTGGTAATCCAAATCTTAAACCTTCCTTTAACAACAGCATCAACTTAAGTCATAATAGTTATAATTTCTTAAAAGAAAGGTGGATGTATCAATCGGTCTGGATGAATGTGAACAGCAATGCCATTACCAATGGCCGAATTATAAATTTGGATTCTGGCAAAACAGTTTCGCAACCTATAAATGTTGATGGAAATTATACAATTGGCATGTGGTCAACTTTTGGTTTCAAACTAAAAAAAATGAAACTAAACCTGAATTTTAGCCCCGTTCTTAATTTCAACAGAACTATTGATGTAGTAAACAATGTTCAGAATAAAACTAATACTTTTAGCCCTGGCCTTGAAGTTTCCATTAATAAATCGAAGGACAAGAAATATGATTTGGGCATAAGCAATAATTTTAACTACAACAGCAACAAAAGCACCCAATACACAAACCAATTAAATTTCTATACCAATAACCTGCGGGTAGATGCTACTGTATATCTTAAGAAAGTTTGGATGCTGGGTACTGAGTATAATTTTTACAACAGGCAAAAAACGCCTCAGTTTAACACCAACCTCAATAACCATATATTGAATGCACAACTTAGAAGAAACTTCAAAAAAGATGAGTTTACCTTTTACTTTATAGTAAGGGATATTTTAAACCAGAACACTGGCATAGAAAGAAGATTTTATAGCAATACGCTTACTGAAACCACAAACGACCGTTTAAGAAGATATTGGATGCTTGGCTTTGCCTGGAATTTTAAAAATAAAGCAGCAGCAGCACCATCAAAAACACCTTAGAGCTTATCTGAAACAGTAATATTATTAACTATGAAGAAAATATTTTTAATATCTGCTTTACTAATTGTTACTCATTCAGTGCAAGCGCAGCAGTTTATTAACGCTGCTAAAATTGAATATGAGGTAAAAACCAATATCAAAAAAACAATGAGTGATGATATGTGGGGAGAAATGTTAAAGGAGAACCTACCTCCCTTTAAAACTGGCTATTACAACCTCAGCTTTTCCGACAATAAAAGTATTTTTAAATTCGATAGATGGGAGCCATCAGAAAAAATTCCAGAGTTTTTACGAAAAAGTGATGAAGAATGTAGCTGGTATTGCGATTATAATACAGGAAAATACACAAAACAAAAAGACATTTTTGGTTCTAAGTTTTTTATACAAGACTCTATTCCTTATATAGAATGGAAATTGTCTAACGAGAACAGAATAATAGCAGGATTTAATTGTCGCAAAGCTGTAGGTAAAATTATGGACAGTGTCTATATATTTGCCTTTTACACCGATGAAATTTCTTTGCCTGGCGGGCCTGTATCTATTAACGGTTTGCCGGGATTAATCTTAGGGCTTACAATACCCCGATTGTATATTTCGTATATAGCTACAAAAATTACATTAGATGGTGTAAAGCCCGAAACCATAGTACCTGCTAGTTCCAAAAAATACTTTACTCAAAAAACCTTTTCAGCTGAGCTTAACAACCGAATAGGTGAATGGTTTAGCGAAGAAAGTGATGAGGAAAGTAAGAAATGGCTCAACCAGTTTTTATGGGGAGCCTTTCTTTAATTTATTTCACCAACTCCAATACAAAACTCTCTTTGGGCTTTACTTCAAAATCTTTCATTTCTGTAGCGGTTTTTGTAATTACATTTTTAAGTTTTGAAAACCCACCCGTTCGCTCTGATAAGTAATTCCAGTCAGGTTTAAAAGTATTAATCCCTGTGTTAGAAATCACCATTATCGTTTGCTTGTTATCATATCGAAAAAAAGTATAGACTCCATCTTTAGGCATGTACTGCATTAGTTTACCAGTGGTAAGTGCTGAAGAATTTTTTCTAAAGTTGGCCAAAGCACTTATATACTCAAAGGCTTCTTGTTGTTTATCACTTCTTCCCTCCTTAGTAAACCGATTTTCTTTTGCCTTATCATCTGCCCATCCTCCCGGAAAATCTTCCCGGACAGTGGCATCCGTATTTTCTTTTTTATTCTTCATAAGTACTTCAGTGCCATAATAAATTTGCGGAATGCCTCTCAAGGTCAGCAACCAGTTAAAACCCATTTTCATTTTCTTCCAGTCTTCGTCTACAACAGAAAAGACTCTGTCCATATCATGATTATCGAGGAAAATACAATTGTTCATTGGTTGCTTATACAATACATCCTGAGTTAAAGTTGTGTAGATCTTACTAACTCCTGTAAGCCATCCATATGACTCATTCATGCCTGCCAGCATAGCAAAGCAAGACTGAAAATCAAGCATCCCTTCTGCGTTATGTTTAAAAGGAGTCGTCATATTATTTTGTGTGAAGTAAGCATTCGCTACTGTACTATTTACCCATGATTCCCCAAACACAGTCAGCTTAGGAAACTCTCTTTTCAATGCTGTATTAATATTATTCATGAACTGCTCATCACAATACTTGTAGGTATCTACTCTCCAGCCGTCAATACCATATTCTTCTGTTGTCCATACTGCATGTTGGATCAAAAAATTTGCAACGAAAGGATTTTGTTGGTTTAGGTCTGGCAGATGCGGAACAAACCAACCATCCAGCATTTGTGCTTTTTCAACCTGTGAAGCATAAGGATCATAAAAAACTTCTTCTCGATGATTGGGTGCTTTATCTCCTTGTGATGTATTGAACCATGATTTCATGGGAGGGTCTAAAGCAAACCAGTGATGATTACCTACATGATTATATACGGCATCCTGTATAACTTTCATTCCCTTTGCATGAAGATTATCGCAGAAGTTTTTGTATCCGGCATTGCCGCCAAAGCGTTTATCAACTTCATAATGATTGGTGAACCAATAGCCGTGATACCCAGCAACATTATTGCCCCACTCACTCATTAACGGCATATCATTTTCAATTATTGGGGTAAGCCATAAAGTAGTTACGCCCAATTGATTAAAATAATCCAAATGATTTTCTATTCCTTTAAAATCTCCACCGTGCCTGGAGAATTTATCTTTCCGGTTGCTGGTCTTATCCCTGTAATCGCTGATAATATCATTAGAAGGATCGCCATTGGAAAAGCGGTCAGGCATCATCAGGTAAATAAAATCTTTTGCCGTTACACCTTGAATTCTTGTTTTGCCGTTTTCTTTACTACGGGGTTTCAATTCAAAGAAAACATCTTCAACTCCAATACCACCGCCAGACATATTAATTTTAAAAACTCCGGCTTTGGCTGCCACACTTATATTCAGATCCAGAAAAACATAGTTCTTGCTTTCCGCTTTTGTTACTTTCTCAATCTTTATCGCAGTGTTTGTACTGGTGAATTTGGTATACAGTCCAATGTTTTCGCCATGCAGCATTAATTGCAGTTTTGGATTTTTCATACCGACCCACCAATGGGTTGGATAAACACCAAGCATATCGATTGCAAAAGCATTGCTGCATATCAACATTGCAAATGCGAGTACTAATTTTTTCATTGTTGCTTTTTTGAAGTTGAATCCTTAACAATAAGGGCACAAAGAATTCCCGCCGTACAAAGTAACACACCTCCAATTAGTACGGCTAATAACCTGTCGCTATGTAGAAACCGTTCAAAGATCTTTCCGAAAAATAAAGAAGCGATTATTTCCGGCAATACAATAAAGAAATTAAAGATTCCCATATATATACCCATCTTCTCCTGCGGAATAACTCCTGAAAGCATTGAGTAGGGCATTGAAAGAATAGAGGCCCACGCAATACCTACCATACTCATTGAGATATACAACATCCAAGGCTCATGAATAAAATTTACGGAAATCAAACCGACACCACCGATTATCAAACAAGCTGTATGTGTCAATTTCATACCCATTTTACCCACCCAAAATGGTATAGTGAAGGAAAAAGCAAATGTTACAAGATTTAATATAGCAGAAGTATTGTTTGCATGTTCGAGTCCTATTGTAAAAATCTCACTGTTATTTTTAGGATCTCCTCCAAATATATTGGTAGCAACTCCTGTACTATAATAAAACCACATCAAAAATAGACCGGGCCAGGTAAGAAATTGAACGATAGCCAATCTCTTCATTTGACTTGGCATATTCCTCAAGGCAGTAAAAATTTCTTTTACAATGCCTCCGGAGTTGGCATTCTTTTCCTTTTTTAAATTCTCTTTCCAATTGGGATCAGACGGAGGATATTCTTTACTTTTAAATACAGTAACTAATACAGCGCCTAAAAACACAGCAGCGCCTATATAGAACGACCACATTATATTTTGTGGAATGCCACCGGCACCTTTATCTCTCGAGATTCCAAACCAATCAACAAGTAATCGTGGAAGAAATAATGCAATGAACGAAGCAGCACCGATAAACATACTCTGCATGGCGTATCCGAAAGAACGTTGCTTCTCATTCAAATTGTCTGCTACAAAAGCTCTGAAAGGCTCCATGCTGATATTGATACAGGAATCTAACACCCACAACGTTCCCGCTGCCATCCATACGGCCGAAGAGTTAGGCATTATGAATAAGGCCAATGAACTTAATATTGCACCTACTAAAAAATAAGGTCTTCTTCTTCCCAGGCGGGGATGCCAGGTTCTATCACTTAAGTATCCAATAATTGGCTGAACAAGAAGACCTGTCATAGGAGCAGCAAGCCAGAGCCCAGGAATCTCTTCAGGTTTAGCACCAAGAAATTCATAGATGGCACTCATATTTCCCATCTGTAAACTCCATCCGAACTGGATTCCAAAAAATCCAAAACACATGTTCCATACTTGCCAGAAAGATAGGCGTGGTTTTACACCAGTGTAGGCTGTTGACATAAGCAATCGTTGTTTTAATCAGGTCGAATGAAGATAAGAACAGTATGTAATTGATACACATTAATTCCGAAAAAAGAAAAATCCCGCAGTTAAACGGGATTTTTTAAAATTATATTACAAATCCGTTGGGTATAATGGCTCCTTTTTTAATTACTACAATACCATCCTTTACAGTATATAAAGCATGATCAATGTTCTCAAGATGCGGTCCGCCATTAATGCGGACATCATTACCAATACGTACATTTTTATCAAGAATGGCGTTTTTGATATAACACCTGTCTCCCACACCTAAAACGGGAAAGTTACCAGCCAATGCTTGTGCTATTTCCGGCAACGTTTCATAATAATCACTACCCATGATATAAGTATTGACAAGCGTAGATCCTGTACCAATTCTTGAACGAATACCTATGACTGAATGTTCGATTCTTGAGGCGTTAATAATAGAGCCTTCTGCTACCAACGTTTTTTCCAACGTAGTTCCACTGATCTTCGCCGGGGGCAACATCCTTGGCCTCGTATAAATAGCATTATCGTTATCAAATAAATTAAAATCTGGAAGATCTTCTGTTAAACCAAGATTGGCTTCAAAGAAAGAATAGATATTTCCGATATCTGTCCAGTAGCCTTCATACTGGTAACTGGCCACTTTAAATTTCTTGATTGATTCAGGAATAATTTCTTTCCCGAAATCTGTTGCTTTTAAATATTCGGTTTCCAGCAAATCGAACAATAATTTGCGGTTGAAAATATAAATACCCATGGAAGCCAGGTAATTTCTGCCTTTTGCTTTCATCACATCACCCGTATCGCTTGTCCACTCCGGCAACAATTCTTTTTTGGGTTTTTCTATAAACGAAGTAATAAGCCCCTCACTGGATTTTAAAATTCCAAATTCCGGTGCTTCTCTTTCAACTACCGGAATAGTAGCTATTGAAATATCTGCACCCAATTTTTTATGATTGTCCAGCATTTCTGCAAAATCCATCTGGTATAACTGATCGCCGGATAAAATAAGTACATAGTCACTATCAAATGGCTCAATATGTCGCAACCCCTGGCGAACAGCATCAGCAGTGCCCTGGTACCAGGTAGGATTATCAGGAGTTTGTTCGGCAGCCAATATATCTACAAACGCTTTGCTGAATGCACTGAAGTGATAGGTATTCTTAATATGCCTGTTCAATGATGCAGAATTAAACTGCGTCAACACAAACATTCTTCCTATTCCATTATTCAAACAGTTGGAAATAGGAATATCCACCAACCGGTATTTACCTGCAATAGGAACAGCAGGTTTAGAACGGCTTGCTGTTAATGGGAAAAGCCGGGAACCAGCTCCGCCTCCCAGAATAACACATAAAATTTCTTTAGAATGAGTAATTGTTCTTATCGCCATAACCAGATTTTATTTCAATGATTTATATAGGTCTATATACTGCTGCGCCGAAGAGTCCCATGAATGATCAATGGTCATCATATGCCCTCGCATCCAGCTATAAAGGTCAGGTTTATTATTATACAAATCGATAGCTCTGCCTACCGAATATGTAATATCGTTAACACTTGCCTGGTCGAATCGTATTCCAAATCCCTGCCAGTCGCCCATATCAGTAACCGTATCTCTCAGACCTCCAATATTTCTAACCATAGGAACTGTTCCGTAACGTAGGGCATACATCTGGTTCAGTCCGCATGGTTCCACCCGGCTTGGCATTAATAAAAAATCTGAACCCGCATACATCAAATGACTTAGGGGTTCGCTATAACCAATATACGAGTTGAAATAGCCACCGAACTGGTGTTTCATCTGATCCAGTTTATCTTCCAATTCAGGATCACCAGAACCTAATACTAAAAAATTGGCGTGGCCATTATGCTGGTAAATAGATTGGCTGATTGCATCTGGTAATAAATCGGCTGACTTCTCTCCCACTAATCTTCCAATAAAAGAGATCAATGGTTTATCAGGATCTAATCCAAACCTGCCAGCAAGTTCTTTTTTATTTTTCCGCTTCCCTTTTTCAACAAGTTCCTTATCATAATTTTTGGCGATCATGCTATCTGTGTAAGGATCCCAAACTTGTGTATCAATTCCATTTAATACACCCAGGCTTTTTCCCTGTTCATATTGAAAAAGGTTTTCCAACCCGTTGGCTGCTTCTTTCAATTCATCCATATAACTGTTACTAACCGTAGTAACCTTCCAGGAGCATTTTACCGCAGATGCCATTGGATTGATGGTATTATTCCAATCCAGCATGCCCCATTTCCAGCTATCAAAAGCTGGTAACAGGTAATATTTATCCCAGCCGATCCAGCCCTGGTATTGTGCATTATGAACAGTAAAAACAGTCGGTATGTCAGACAGCTTTTGCCGGAACTCCAAACTATACTTTATAAAAAAAGGAATAAGACCGGTATGATGATCATGACAGTGGATAACATCCGGCTTATGTTGCCATTTGTTTAACCAATCACATACAGCTACCTGGAAAGAAAGGAAACGTTCGGTGTCATCTTCATATCCATAAATTTTTTCCCGGTCCAGCAGGCCATTGATGTCTACAAGGTATAAATCAAAACCAAGCTTGTTTGTTTTCTCTTTAATGATGCTGTAATGAAAATAATGAGGCCCTATATGCTGTTCGCCTTCATGTACCAATTCCCATTGATTATCGTAGAGAAATTTAGTACGATACATAGGCATTACCACTTTGGCTACATGCCCTAATTCTGCCTGGTACTTTGGTAAAGCTCCAACCACATCGCCTAAACCACCCGCCTTTGCTACCGGGTAACATTCTGCTGCTATATGAACGATTTCCATTGAATTATTTTGGTGACCGGAATTAGTTTGAAATTAAGGTGTTTTTACTGACAATTGAAATCTAAGCACCTAAAATTTATGGCAGATTATGTGCCATTTTAAATACCCCTATGTGGAACCGCATTTTTTTTGTACATGCTTTTAACATCAAATAGTTACATTATGCCAGCATTGAAAAATGTTTTACTTTCAGCACTTCATCAAATCAACTCCCGATTGCTATGACTCAAACTAAACAGCCTACTAACTACGGGGCTCTAAGCACATTAGTAACCGTTTTTTTCTTTTGGGGTTTTATTGCTGCTGGTAACAGTGTCTTTATTCCTTTTTGTAAACATTATTTTAATCTCGATCAGTTTCAAAGCCAGCTGATTGACTTTGCATTCTATACAGCTTATTATGTAGGTGCGTTATTACTTTTCATTTTTGGCACAATCGGAGGAAAAGATTTGGTAGGCAAATGGGGGTATAAAAAGAGCATTGTGTATGGCCTATTATTTTCTGCATTGGGTGCCGGGGCAATGATATTGGCTGTTAACGGAAACAGCTTTCCCGGAATGCTGGTAGGATTATTTATTGTAGCACTTGGTTTTTCGCTACAACAAACGGCTGCACAACCTTTTTCAATTGCTCTTGGAGACCCATCTACAGGAGCAGCCAGGGTTACTTTAGGTGGTGCAGTTAACTCTTTCGGTACTTCTATCGGTCCATTAATTGTAGCATTGGCTTTGTTTGGTACTACTGCTGCAATAACAGACGAAAAGATTGCCTCATTAAGTCTCACTAAGGTAATTGTGCTTTATATTGGCGTCGGAGCCTTATTTATCGGGGCTGCCACATTATTCAACTTTTCAAAGAAAGTCCCGTTAGGAATTATAGAAGAAAAAATAGAAAAAGCAAAGAAGGCTTTAACGACACTTTTGGTAATGACTGGCGTACTTGTTGCATGTTTTATTCCCGTTTTCTCTAGTTATAATAGTAAAGATGCAAAGCAAATTGTTGCAATAGAAAAGCAGATAGAAAAGCAAAAATCTGAAACAGACTCTTTGCTTAAAGCTGTATTGCCCGTCAACCCAAACGATACCGTATTTGCTAAAAAAGTTCTAGATAGGGATTCTGCAAAACTCTATATTCAATTAGATTCCTTAGATAAAGCTTACGCTGGAAACGATCAGGTTATTTCTGTAATTGACAGAACTAAAAGCAACCATAATAATATTAAAACAGAAGAAGCTCAGATCAAAACATTAAAACATCCCTTAGAAAAATATCGTTTAAACTGGTTACTCGGAGCCTTAGGTGTTGTAGTGCTTGGATTACTGGCTGCTAATCTTAGTGCAAGAAAAAAGCCAGAAGGCTGGGGAGCTATGCGATACCCTCAATTAGTGCTGGGTATGCTTGGCATCTTTACTTATGTTGGTGTAGAAGTAGCTGTGGGTAGCAACCTTGGTGAGCTATTAAAGCAAAAAGAATTCGGAGCATTGTCTGCATCAGAAGCAACACCTTATATTATGATGTACTGGGGTAGTCTTATGATTGGTCGTTGGACTGGGGCAGTTGGTGCGTTTAATTTTAGTAGTACCACAAAAAAGATTTTGCAGCTTTTTGTCCCTCTAGTTGCTTTCGGTTTGCTCATCTTGATAATTTACTTGTCTAATTATGATGTAAAAGCTTTGTTTTATTATGTGATTTGTGTTGCTGTGCTTATTGCTGGTTTCTTTTTAAGTAAAGACAAGCCAGTACAAACGCTGTTAATTTTTAGTTTATTAGGTGTAGTAGCAATGGTAGTGGGGCTTCTTACAACTGGCATGACTGCGATATATGCTTTTCTAAGTGCCGGACTTTGTTGTTCTATTATGTGGCCATGTATTTTTAGTCTATCAGTTGCGGGTCTTGGCAAGTATCAATCTCAAGGGTCTGCCTTTTTAATTATGATGATTCTTGGTGGTGGCATCATCCCCCCCATTCAAGGTAAATTGGCTGATTTAATCGGAATTCACCAGTCGTATATTATCGCTGTGGTTTGTTTTGCATACCTGGCTTTATTTGCCTTTTTAGTAAAAGGAATTCTTCGCAAGCAGGGAATTGATTACGATGCAGAAGTAAGTGGCGGCGGACATTAATTTATAAATTCATTTTACATTTATTACCCTGTGGCAATTGCTACAGGGTTTTTTAAAAATTCATATATGGCAGATTTTGCAATTGGTATAGACATAGGTGGCACCAACACCAAATTTGGTATCGTTGATAAGAGCGGCCATATTTTAAAGCAAGACCGTTTACTAACAAATAGCCATGAGGGTGTGCAGGATTTTATCGACGACCTGTATGACAAGCTAATGCCAATGATCAATGAAGCCGGTGGTCCTGGGAACATTACGGGTATCGGCATCGGGGCACCCAATGGAAATTATTATACCGGCAATATTGAATATGCAGCCAATCTTAAATGGCGGGGTATTATTCCTTTTGCAAAAATGGTTTCTGAAAAATTTCACCTGCCGGTAAAACTAACCAATGATGCTAATGCTGCAGCTATGGGCGAAATGATGTATGGCTGTGCCAAAGGCATGAAACATTTTATCACTATTACATTAGGTACCGGCGTTGGCAGTGGGATTGTTATTGATGGAAAAATTGTTTTGGGCCATGATGGATTTGCCGGCGAGTTAGGACACACGGTAATAAGACCGGGAGGAAGATTGCACCAGGGAACAGGATTAAGAGGTTCGTTAGAATCCTATGCCTCTGCAACAGGTGTAAGGGAAACCGCCTTGGAACTGCTTGCTGAAAATCCAAATGTAGAAAGTTTGCTGAGAGATTATTCTATCAACGACCTTATCACCAGCCAAACGGTTTATGAATGTGCGATTAAAGGAGATAAAATAGCTAACGAAATTTTTGAAACCACTGGTAAAATATTAGGAGAGGCATTGGCGAATTTCGTAATGTTCTCTTCGCCGGAAGCAATTGTATTGTTTGGCGGATTAACAAAGGCCAGCGATTTAATTATGAACCCAACCAAACAAGCCATGGAAGCAAGCCTGATACAGATCTTTAAAAATAAAGTGAAGTTGTTGTATAGTCAGTTGCAGGAAGCTGATGCGGCGATATTAGGGGCAAGTGCATTGGTGAGAGAATAAATTTATTTATGGTTTATGGTCTGTAGTTTTTGTTAGGCGTGTTATTTCGAAACTTTTGATGGTTTTGAAATATCATTTTTGTTGGATGATGAATACAGCAGGAACCGGACGTTGACCGCCAGCATCAGAAATTTTGATTGTTTCTTTTCCATTCACCAACATACAACTGCTTCCGCCTCCGTCAAGGTTTAATGCTTCCCAACAACCGAGGTCCTTAAATATTTGAGCTTCCTGTGTAAGTGTTGCACCTTCAGCTATGCCGGGGTTTCTTCCTTCTATAACCAATATAATTAGTTTATTATCTTTTGTATAACCCATTGCACTGCGGGGATGTTTGTCATCGATGGCCTTGCCACCAAATTTCATTTCTTCATTATTGGTGATTTTTATTTCGCCGTTTTGTAAAAGCACCGGGCCGCCACCAACAGCTGTTTTCATTTTCCATTTATTAAAATTAATACGGGCCTTTTTTTCGGGTTCAATAGATTGCGACACAATTCTTCTTGCATCATTAAGTCTAAAGTAGTTTGCAGAATCTTTCACAGCCTTAATACTTGCTTGTCGGGCATATGAAAATTTTAAAGAAGTATCCGAATATAGCCAGGCTACATCAGCCTCTCTCCTTTTTGAAATACCAATTGCACTACCGAACGGGTGATGATAGGTGAATGTGTCCTTCCCTCTCCCATTAATTGTATGAATATTATAGCCAACCAATTTTTTATCTTTTATTACCACATTTAAATTTTGATTGGTAGCAAACGAAAAGAAAGTAGTATTTACAACGAGAAGTGGATTACCATTTTTCTCATAAAACTTAGAAGGCGTTAATCTGCGTTGATAAGTAGTATCAACAGTAAAGTCAAGTTTCTTATCTTTTAAATCAGCTTCTACATAATAAGCAATATTCGGCTTACCATCCAGCAGGCTTGTTGTTTTATATACATGAACAGATGGAGGTAACGGTTGAAATAAGGAATCAACATTTTGCCATTGAAGCTGGCTATTAACTTGTAAGCAAAAAAATGAACTGAAAATAAATATGGTGAAAAACTTTAGCATAACTCCCGACTAATGACTACTAACTTCCGACTTACTCATCTCCCACTCCTTTCTGCCCAATCCTGCAAATACATGTCGTTCGCTATGATAAGAAGAACGTACTAACGGGCCGCTTTCTACATAATCCAAACCCAGCTTATAACCGATCTCCCGGTATTCAGCAAACTCATCCGGATGAACAAAGCGATGAACTGGTAAATGTTTTTTTGTGGGTTGCAAATATTGACCGATGGTAACTACATCGCAGCCGTTAGCCTGCAAATCCACCAATGTTTGTGTTACTTCTTCTTTTGTTTCGCCAAGGCCGAGCATGATGCCACTCTTAGTTCTCATTCCACCTTCTTTCAACGTTCGTATCACTTCCATACTGCGCCAGTATTTGGCTTGTATGCGAACTTGTCTTGTAAGTCGTTCAACAGTTTCAATATTATGGCTCACCACTTCCGGTGCTGCATCAATTACCCGTTGTATATCTTCTTTGTTTCCTTTAAAATCTGGGATCAATGTCTCTAATGTGGTCTCCGGGTTTAATGCCTTTACTGCTTTGATCGTGTTGTTCCAGATGATAGAGCCGCCGTCTTTTAATTCATCTCTGTCAACAGAGGTGATAACAGCATGTTTTACTTTCATTAAATGAATAGCTTCGGCAACCCGCTGTGGTTCATCCCAATCAACCGGCTCTGGGCGACCCGTAGCAACTGCACAAAAGCCACAGCTTCTGGTACAGGTATTTCCTAATATCATAAAAGTAGCAGTACCGGCACCCCAACATTCACCCATGTTGGGACAGTTGCCGCTTTCGCAAATCGTATGAAGCTTGTGATTGTCAACCAGGCTGCGTACATGCTTGTAGCTTTCGCCAATGGGAAGTTTAACCCTAAGCCAGTCTGGCTTTTTTACTCTTGTATTATCAACTGCACTTGAAGCTATCGGAAGTTCAATCATGAAGCAAAAATAAGGCAGTTATTTACGCTTGCCAAACAGTATAGCAATGTACCCCTGAAAGAAGAATTGTTTATCCTCCTGGTCGGCCATGATGGTAATTTTAGAGCCGTAAAATTCTGCGCTAAGCCCCACTTCTATACCCGACACAATTTCATTAAAACGGCCATAATCAAACCGCAAAGCAGTTTTTGCAAATGCTCCGGGTTTTATTTTCATTTCGCCCCATCCTTTTCCTAATCCGCCACCCCCAACAATTGTAGGTCCTAAAAACAAGTCTCTGTCATCCTCGGAGTATTTAATTGTTTTATTGGGGCCGCCCATCGGATCTCTTACCTCCACATAATATGGACGTAACAGGCCAAGTGCCAATCCGCCATTTGCAATGGCAGAAACAGATACACCGTTCTTATTTCCTTTTTGCCCTAAAATACGCTGCTGTCCAACTCCTAATGTGAGCTGGTAAAAATTATTGACCTTTCCATAAATGAAAGGATTACCAAAAAAGAAACTACCCGGATCGTTTGCTGATAGTTTTTCTTCTTTTTGATTTTTTATTTCGGTAAAATCAATTCTGTAGGTACTTGTTTTGAGGTTTGTTTTCATCTTCCCCAGCTCATAGAAAATTCCATATCCATTACTTCTGGCTTGTAAACCAAAAATGCTTTGCTTTCTATACACCAGCACACCTTCTTCGGCCTGCTTTATCATATCGCTTACCTTTTGCCTTTTGGCTTCTTTCTTTGCGGATTTACCTTTATCATCTTGTGCAAAACAAGTAATGATAAAAGCTGAAAGAAAAACAGTGAGGAGGAGTTTCTTCACGGACATACTTTTTAGTTACACTATAACGTAAATTTAGGGCAAAATATTGATAATGACTTCTTCTGTAATTTATACGGGTGATTTAAGAACTACCTGCACCCACCTGAAAAGTGGCAACCATTTTGAAACCGATGCCCCGGTTGATAACAATGGAAAAGGTGAAAGGTTTTCGCCAACCGACCTGATGGCTACCAGTCTTGC
>LNFJ01000027.1 GCA_001464625.1 Bacteroidia bacterium Ga0077558
AATTGGTGTAAGATAAATCCAGCCAATGTATCAAAATCATGTTCTCCTTCATTCATCCATTCTGCTTTATCAAAACGGGTGAGAAAGTCATAAAAAGGGATTTGACCATCTACTATAAAAGTGCCATCTTCTCTTTCCTTTATTTCATAGTCAGGTACATCCGGTTGCGGCATATCACCTACAATGGCTTCCAGAATGTCATTTAATGTAATTAATCCTAAAATACTTCCGTATTCATCTACAATAAAGCAAGAGTGTAAACGGGACTCTTTAAATTTCTCCAATACCTGGTAGGGTGAATTATTTTCAGGAACAAACAATGCCGGCTGCATCAGATCCTTAAACAAGGTACTGTCCGGGCTTACATACAAATCTTTTATTGAGACAACGCCTTTAAGATTATCTATATCGCCATCGCAAATTGGATACACAGAATGTGGCTCACCTATAATTTTTTCTTTTATCAGATCTTCATTTTCATCCAGGTTGAACCAGATAATATCGCTGCGATGCGTCATTAAAGAAGTGATGTTTCTATCTCCTAAATGAAATACCCGTTCAATAATATCCTGTTCTGCTTCATCAATTGCACCATGTTCTGTTCCTTCGCTGATGATGGCTTTTATTTCTTCTTCAGTTACCTGGTTTTCATTTGGGCGAATACCAAGAATTCTAACAATAAAATTGCCCGACTTGGTAAGCAACCATACAAAAGGGTGTGTAATTCTACTGAGAAGCCTCATTGGGGCAGCCAATGTTTTTGCAATTGCTTCAGGTCTTGCCAGGCCCAGTCTTTTGGGTACCAATTCACCAAGTACCAGTGAAAAATAGGTAATAATAATAACTACAATAGCTGTTGCAACACCATTACTATAATCGCCTAGAAGGGGCCATGTTTTTATTTTTGCAGCAAGATTATCTGTCAACTCATCTCCGGATAGCATACCCGTAAGGATGCCGATTAACGTAATACCAATTTGAACGGTAGATAGAAAAGTATTGGGATGATTGGCGAGGTCTAATGCTTCTTTTGCCTTTTTATCTCCTTTATTAGCTTGCGCCTCCAGCCTTGATTTGCGGGCTGATACGAGTGCAATTTCTGCCATCGAAAAGACACCGTTCAATAAGATAAGACCGATCAGTATTAAGATGAGCATTAAGAAGTTACACTTGATTAATTATCGAAGATAGCAAATCCAAATCGCTTATTGAAGAAGGTTCCGGTAGTAATGCCGAAAGCCAGGCCCAGCAAGGCTCCGCAAAGAACGTCGAACGGGTAATGTACGCCTACATATATTTGTGCATAGCCGATGGCCGCCGCCCAAAACAGGGCTATCCACACCCAATTTTTGAAGACATGGCGGAAGGTGACGATAAAAAAAGCCGCCATTCCAAAATGATTGGCTGCATGGTTGGAGGTAAAACTATAACCCACTCCGCAATGATCGAGTAGCAATCTTACCTGGGAACTGAAATTGGGGTCGTTACAGGGCCGCAACCTTTCAAATCCATGTTTGAAAACATAATTGCCAGTTAGATCTATCAATGCTATAGTTGAAATAAAAAATACCACCCACCAAATGCCCCGGGTTTTAAAATTGAGCAGCACCAAAACCAGCATAAAAAGATATAGCGGTGCCCAATTAGTTCCGTTTCGGAGAAATGGCATTACAGCATCAAAAAACGGATTGGCCCATTCGCTGTTTATTTTTACAAACAACCACTGGTCTAATTCTACCAACTTGTCTTAATAGGAGTCTAAATATTGTGTTTAAATAGGAGTGCTGCTATTGTTATAATCAAGTAAATTCAATTCTTTTGTACTCCTTCGAAAGAGGGCAATTGACCAGATGCTTGTAAAATATAAAATACCGAAGACTATACTGTGGGTGGTGAACCTGCTGGTAATCTTTCTATTGATATTTACAGTTTTCAGGTTGGCTACCTATTTTGCATTTAAACCAAGGAGCCTGTCTTTTGGAAATCTCATTCCTTCTTTTTTGCTGGGTATCCGGTATGACCTGCGGTGGATAGCTTTTATTTTATTGCCCATTGTTTTAATAAGCATGGTTCCCCGCTTATCACCATTTTACTCTTCACGAAATAAAAAATGGTGGACCTGGTACCTGGCCATTGTAACTTTTTTTGTCTTCTTCTTTTTTGCAGCCGACTTTGGCAGCTTTTCTTATAACCAAACAAGACTGGATGCAGGTGCCATGAATTTTGTAGAAGATCCGGGCATTTCGTTGAAGATGATGTTTCAGACCTATCCGATGGTGTGGATGATTTTAGGACTGATAGTTGGAATGCTTTTTTTCCGTTGGATGTATCATCGTAGTCACTGGCAGGTAATAAACAGAACGGATGGACTTCGTATTCCCTATCGCAGAAAATTTTTTATTATTTCTGCTTTGTTGCTGGTGATGGTAGCTTATGGAAGCTTTACCTGGCCACCATTGGGGAGAAATGATAGTTTTAAATTCAAGAATAGTTTTAAATCTTATCTCGCCATTAATCCGTTGCAGAATTTTTTTGCAACTCTCCGCTTACGTAAACCTGATTTTAATGAGCAGAAAGCAAAGCAGGCTTTCCCTACTATGGCCGAATGGATGCAGTTGCCGGATGCTAATAAATTTTCTTATCGCAGGGAAGTTGCTCCGAGAAGCGGGGCATTAGAGAGCCGCCCCAATATTGTTTTGGTACAATGCGAATCATTCAGCATGTATAAAAGCAGCATGAGTGGTAATCCGCTTAATACCACACCATATTTTGATTCAATCAGCAAGAATGGAATTTTCTTTGAGAAATGTTTTACGCCACATTTTTCTACTGCAAGAGGGTTGTTCGCCATTTTAACGGGTATTCCGGATGCACAATTATTTAAATTTTCCAGTCGAAATCCCGAGGCAATAACACAACATACCATTATTGATAATTTTGAAGGGTATAGCAAGCATTATTTTTTAGGGGGAAGTCCGGAATTCAACAACTTTGAAGGGTTGCTGAAAAATATTGATGGCTTGCAAATGCATACCGAAGAAAATTTTACTTCTCCTAAAATAAATGTGTGGGGCATTAGTGATAAAGATCTTTTCCTGGAAGCCAATAAAGTAATGCGGGCAGAACAAAAACCATTCTTTGCATTTATACAAACATCCGGCAATCATCGTCCATATATGGTTCCGCTAACAGATACTGCTGATTTTAAAATTGTAATAGCAGCAGAAGCAGAGTTGAAAAAATATGGGTTTGAATCGCAGGAAGAGTTTAATGCATTCCGTTATTCAGATTATTGTTTTAGAAAATTTTTGGAAGCAGCTGAAAAAGAATCTTATTTTCATAATACCATTTTTGTTTTTATTGGCGACCATGGAGTAGCAGGCAATGCAGAAGCTATTTATCCGCCGGTTTGGACGGAGCAAAGACTTACGGACGAACATGTACCCTTATTATTTTATGCGCCACAATTATTGCCGCCACAAAAAAGAGGCGAAGTGGTTTCTCAAATTGATATTCTGCCAACCATAGCTGGTCTTTTGCACCAGCCTTATGTAAATACTACACTGGGCAGAGACTTACTTGATCCCACAAAGAAAAATAATTATGCCTTTATTACTAATACCGCTGGTGGCATTGGAATGGTAACCGACGATTTTTATTTTACCCGCAATATTAATTTTCCGGATGAAGAATTGAGCCCCATGCATAATGGAGCTTCTCTTTATACAAAACAACAAAAAGATTCAGTACGGAAAAAACTTTCCGGATTCACCAATGCATTTTTTGAAACGGCGAAGTATTTGATCATGCATAATAAGAAGGATTAAGTCAACGCATCCGTCGTTCTCCCATCACTATAAATTCTCTTTTCTTTATCGCCTTTTTCACCACGGCCTTTTTGGGCAATAAGTATTAAGCGGGGAGTTTTTCTTACATCATACTTGGCGAAATGATAATCGCCAAATACTTCTTGTACCTGCATGCCCTGGAAACTTAGCATGTCTGTAAAATCGCCCAATGAAAATTTGGCCACTTTCTCTGTGTATTCCATGGGATCTTTTAAAGAAGCATCCGTTACAGTTATTTTTTTAAAGAAATGGGTTTCATCATCCCACCTTTTTATAGTGTAAGTTGTACCATCTACTTCCTTTACTTCATTATGAACAAGATGTTCTTCGGCAAAATGTACGTTGAGGTAATCAATTACAAATTTGCCACCGGGGCGAATGCTTTTGGTAATGGTGCGGATGGCATCATCATGTTCCCGTCGTGTTTTAAAATAACCAAAGCTGGTAAAGAAGTTGAAGGCATAATCAAAATAATTGCCCCAGGCTGGCAACCGCATATCATGCACAAAAAAATGTAAGTTCTCTTGTTCAAATTGTTTTGCAAAAGCGATACTGTCTGTGGAAATATCAATACCGGTAACATCAAAACCCAACGAAGCCAATGTTTTACAATGCCTCCCTTTCCCGCAAGCTACATCCAACATATAGCTGCCAGCAGCCGGCGTTAAATGACTGATGAGTTTTGTAATAAAAATTTCCGCTTCTTTCTCATCTCTTTCAAAATATAATTTGTGATAGTAGGGAGAGTTGAACCAGCCTTTGTACCATGCCTTTTCTGCCATAGCACAAAAATACAGGTTAGCTACAGATTACACGCATTAACACCGGTTATAGTCTTCAAATTATCAAGTTCTACTTTAAGGTTAAAGTGTAAATCCTTTTCTGGGGGTTCTAAAACAATAAACAATCGGTTGCAATTTTTTACGAATGCCATTGGGGCCGAAAAGTGTATTTTTGCCTCCCAAACCTTAAAAACACCAAACCTTATAACCTTATAATGGCTTTAATTAAAAGTATTTCTGGAATTCGTGGTACAATTGGAGGACAACCGGGGGATAACCTGACACCAGTAGATGTTGTGAAATTTGCGGCTGCTTTTGGCAGTATTTTACTTGATACAAAGAAGAATGCAACAGTAGTGATAGGCCGTGATGGCCGCATCAGTGGAAGTATGGTGCAAGGTCTTGTTGTAAATACCTTGATCGGATTAGGTATCAATGTAATTGACCTTGGCTTATCCACTACACCAACAGTGGAGTTTGCAGTGCAAGAAGAAAAAGCAGATGGCGGAATTATTTTAACGGCCAGTCACAATCCCAAAGAATGGAATGCATTGAAATTGCTGAACAGCGATGGTGAATTCATCAGTGCAGAAACAGGAGCTACGGTACTGGAGTTAGCGGCCAACGAAGATTTTTGTTTTGCCTCTGTTGATAAGTTAGGAACAGTTACTGTTGATGATAGCTATATGCAAAAACATATAGCGGCTATTGTAAAATATCCGTTGGTCAATGTAAAAGCTATCGCCAATCAAAATTTTAAAGTGGTGGTTGATGCTATTAATTCAACCGGAGCCACTTTTGTGCCTGCTTTATTAAATGCATTGGGTGTAACAGATGTAATTGTATTGAACGGAGAAGTGAATGGAAAATTTGCACATAATCCGGAGCCGTTACCAGAGCATTTATCACAACTAAGCAGTGAAGTAGTACAGCAAAAGGCACATTTGGGAATTGCGGTTGATCCGGATGTGGATCGTCTTTGTTTTGTAAATGAAGATGGCAGTTTGTTTGGTGAGGAATATACATTAGTAGCTATTGCAGATTATGTATTAAGCAAGAAGCCGGGTAACACGGTGAGCAATATGAGCAGCACCAAATCCCTGAAAGAAATTACCTTAAAACATGGCGGCGAATATTTTCCCTCTGCAGTAGGAGAGGTGAATGTGGTGAAGAAAATGAAAGAAGTAGATGCAGTAATTGGTGGCGAGGGCAATGGTGGCATCATCGTTCCTGATTTTCATTATGGTCGTGATGCATTGATTGGTATTGGTTTGTTTTTAAGTCACCTGGCCAACCAGAAGAACGGCATGAAATCGTTCCGCAGCACTTATCCTGATTATTATATTTCGAAGAATAAAATTGAATTAGAGAAAGGCGTGGATGTAAAAGCCATTTTTGAAAAAATACAGAAAAAGTATGCCAAGAACCCCATTAATACCGAAGATGGGTTGAAGATAGAGTTTGAAAATGATTGGGTACATCTGCGTACTTCTAATACAGAACCTATCATTCGTATTTATGCAGAAAGCAATTTTGAAACAACTGCTAACAATATGGCGTTGCAATTGATGAGGGATATAAAGGAGTTTGGGTGAAAGATTTAATAAAGGCCAGCCAACTTTTTCTTCAAATTAAAAATTTTGATGATTGATTACTTTGGCTTTGGTGCATAAGCTCCTTTCTCAATCCATGTGATCCATGCTTTTTTAAATTCTTCATGCGTTAATGGTGGTGCTGTACGGCCTTCTCCCATATTCCATCCTGCTTTTACTAAACCATCATCTGCATGTGCTTTCAATTGTTGCAGCGTTTTATTGCCATTCATTTTGACATTCACTAATTGTTTGGCCAATTGATTCGGTGTTCTTCCCTGGAAAATCATTTTCATATTAGCTGGTGGCAACTGCCAATGGGGAGCACCGGGAGGTTTTCCAGTCCCTTCTAAATTGGTGGGTTGATGACAGTTTGCACATTTCATGGCGTAAACGCCTTTTCCATCTTTACCTCTTTTTGGTAGCATGGCGTGCAAGTGACTGTCGTCCCCCTGTAATGGTATATCCCCCGATGGGTGACAATTCATACAACGGGGACTCATTAACACTGCATATACTTTCATAAATGCCTTTACCGATTCTACACTATCCTTAACTGTTTTATTATTACCTACTTTATCAGTAGTGGCTGCTTCATTGTTCATAACAAAACTCATCAATACTACTACTGAAATGATAATGGATAAAACAGTGATAGTTTTTTTAGGCATTTCGTATCGTTCTATATTATGCTTCATACAAATAAATTAATCGTCAAAAAAATGAATAAATTCTATTTTCCTTTGTCTTGCTTTTCTGCTGCCAACTTAATAGCCTCACGAATTCTTAAATAAGTTCCACAGCGGCAAATATTGCCAGCCATAGCAGCGTCAATATCTGCGTCTGTTGGATTTTTATTTTCACGCAACAACACAGCGGCCGACATGATTTGCCCGGCCTGGCAATAACCACATTGTACAACATCCAGTTCTATCCAGGCTTTTTGTAATGGATGATCCCCTTTTTCTGACAAGCCTTCAATCGTTACAACTTTTTGTCCCGTAGCCCGGCTCACTTTTGTAACACAGGAGCGAACAGCCTCACCATTCAAATGCACAACGCAAGCACCACATTGTGCAACACCGCAACCATATTTTGTTCCCACTAAGTTTATTGTATCTCTTAGTACCCACAGCAAGGGAGTTTCAGGGTCCACATCTACTTCGTAATTTTTTTTATTGATATTTAGTGTGATCATGATTGATAGATAAGTGTGAAGAATTGATTTTATTAAAAGCCCCGGGGAGTTAAAAGTTGTAAGCCAAAAGGCTGTTTATAATTTCTTTTTCCTTCCAATTTATATAATGCATTGGCTACCGCACCAAACACTGGTGGAAAAGGTGGTTCACCCAAACCTGTTGGGTCAAGATCATTATCCACAAAGGAAACTTCTATCTTTTTTGGTGACTCATGCATTCTTATCATTCTGTATTGATGAAAATTGGTTTGCTGCACTGCACCATCTATATGTGTTAATCCACCATAAAAAGCATTTCCTATCCCATCAATTACTGCACCATGTTGGTTGCAGCATCGGGATTGATAACAATGCCGCAGTCAATAGCACTAAACACTCTTTCTACATAAGGTTGCCCGTCTTTCATCACCATATCTACCACATGAGCTGCATAAGAATTATGACAGAAATAAGCAGCAACACCACGACTGTATTTATTATTCTCCGGTTTGCCCCAGCCTGACTTTTCTTTTAATAATTGCAGCACACCTGCATAGCGATCAGCATTGTAATCGTTGTTTTTGCCAACGGGAGAATCCTTCGCTTTTTTCAATAACTCCAATCTGAAATCAATCGGATCTTTGCCCATTGCTTCTGCCAGTTCATCTAAAAAAGATTGTTCAGCAGCAGCATTGAAATTTGATCGTGGTGCTCTGAATGCTCCAATAGTTATGTTAGAAGAAATTTGCCAGCCTTCGGCTAAATAATTTTCAACTGCACCTGCCGGAAACCTGTTGGCATGAACAGGATGCTCGGGAATGCCGCCACCTTTTACATGAAATGCAATCAGATTTTTATTTGCATCCAAAGCTGCACGGTAAGTAGCCGTGTACATGGGGCGATAGATTCCATAAGTCATATCGTCCTCACGGGTATAAACAAGTTTTACAGGTCCGTTTATTTTTTTTGAAATCAATGCGGCTTCAGTAAGGTAATGACCATAAGCTCTGCGACCAAAACCACCACCCATGCGGGTCATCTGAATTTCAACTTTATCAGCAGGTAAGTTTAAAATTTTAGCTAATGTAGGTTGTATCCATCCGGGTGCCTGCAAGGGGCCAACCAATAATGCTTTTTCATTGGTAACATGAGCGAAAAAATTCATTGGTTCCATACAATTGTGTGCCAGGAAAGGAGCTGTAAAAGTTCGTTCAATAATCTGTGCCGCATTTTTAAATGCAGTTTCAGGATCGCCATCTTTTCTTAATTGTTGAGCAGGCATTGCAGCATACTCCTGCATTTTTTGCAATTGCTTGCTGGTACTTTCAAGTGCACCGGGTACCACCACTTCTGTTTTTCCACCTCTGCCAGCCATTGTATTTATTGTATCGCCGGCAGCTTCCCAGGTAGCTTTTAATTTTTTGCGGCCTTCCATTACCTGCCATGTTGAGTTACCCACTACCACCAGTAAATCATTGAACGATCTTGTATCAAAACTGCCCTGCTCAAAACCATCCTCGTATAATTTTAATGAAAAGACATTAGTGATGCCGGGCATTTTCAACGTTTCTGCTGCATCGAAAGATTTGAGTTTCTTGCCAAAGGCCGGCGGATGTTCAATCATTGCAATCTGCATTCCTTCCTGTTTATAATCCATACCAAAAAGAGAAGCGCCGGTTACTATTTTTAAACCTTCTACATTCTGTTGAGAATTTCCTACAATTTTAAAATCGTTTACATCTTTCAATTTTACATTCTTAGGGACGGGTAATGTAGCAGCTTTTGTTGCAACGCTTCCATAAGTAGCAGACTTGCCGCTTTTTTTATGGTAAAGCATCGAGGCCTTCGTTGTAATTTCTTCAACAGGTACATTCCATGTTTGTGCTACAGCCTGCATCAACATATATCTTGCAGTAGCACCTGCTTCACGCAAAGGTTTCCAATACATTCTCACTGAGTTGCTGCCTCCTGTAAATTGAGGACCCAGTTTAGTATTATGAGGCGCCATTTCAACCACTACTGTTTTCCAGTCGGCATCCAGTTCTTCTGCAACAATCATCGGGAGTGATGTCATTACGTTTTGTCCGAAATCCGGATTAGGATTCAGTATTTTGATAACGTTGTCGGGAGTGATTTTTATAAATCCGTTTATTTCAATCCAGTCTTCGGGAACTGCTTCTTTATTATTGCTGGTTTGTCCGAAAGAAGGCAACCAGGAGAAATTGATCATCAAGCCTCCGCCAACCAATGCAGTGGCTTTTAGAAATGATCTTCGTTGCATGGATGTTTTTGGATGTGCCATTTTGGTGATTTTTTTAAACGACTATAACCGTTGGTAGTGAAACTAAATTTACGGATTTAAAGGAGATTTGATTAATGTATCTAATATGTAATAAAATTTCTTACTGCCAACTTCATAAGAAACATAAATCGAAAATTACCTTAGAATAGCAGTATTTCTCGTTTCATAATCCTTTGTTTTATTTTATTATTATTTCAATTTAACGGCTCTTGCAAGCTTTGAAAAAGTGAGAGACCCCATTTTCCATTTGCCATTTTCTTTAATATATACTTCTGTCACCATAAAAGGATTGATGACTTCATTTCCGCCTACCACTGCCACCAAATCAATATCATTTAATAGAATAGCCATGTTGCCTATACTATTCACTGTAACCGAATACACTTCGGCTTTTTTATAATGGATGACACCGCTTTTAATCACTTCTAACTCTCTTTCTTTTCCCCAACTCCCACCCATGTGGACAAACATGGATTTGTCATGGAAGAGATGCGCCAGCGTATCAGCATTTTTATCTGCCATCCATTGCCATTTCTGTTTAGAAAGAGTAATGATTTCCTGTTCTATGTTTTTATTACTCGTAACCGGTTGAGGTATTTTGTTGTACTCATCTTCTGTTAACGGTTGCAACCAAACTGTTTTACCTTTTTGCGTAGGTGTAACACCTATATATGCAAAGCTGCTTCCCGGTGTAGAGCCGTGCCAATGCTCTATGCCCGGCATACATTTAATTACATCACCTTTGTTAACAACCTGTACTGGTTTACCCCTTTCCTGATAGTAACCAACTCCCTCTGTTATAAGTAAGTATTGACCTGCGGGATGGTAGTGCCAATCTAACTTTGCAGCGGGGGCAAATGTAGCATGGGCTAAACTGAGGTTTAAAATACTATCTGGCACAGCTAATTCATGCAGCCAAACATTGCCGCTGTTATGCACTGGCTTATTCAGTTCTCCTTTTGGAAAAATGGAACTTTGTTGTGCAGCCAAAAGATGAGAGCTTAGTGTAAAAATTGAAATGACAAAAAATACTTTTTTCATTTGTTTTTTTTATTGTTATGTGTAACTATAATAGATTATTCTATAGCATAAAGGTCGAGCCTTTTACTTACTAAAATGGTATACCAATTGCTGATTCTCTTACCAATATCGCTGATTTGGGTCTTTGCCTTGTGTAAACTGAAAACAAGGAGGTAATTTTAGGCTATAAACGTATTTCCATGAATAATATACGCCGGTTTGAAACAGTAAACGATTATAATGTTTTTAATAACAATGAAACCTTGCATCCGCTTGTTAGTGTAATTGATTTATCGAAAGCAGACCCAAGAAAAGCTTCCAATATGTATTTTGGTTTTTATACCGTTTTTTTAAAAGAAGTACAATGCGGCAACCTGCGTTATGGACGACATACTTATGATTATCAGGAAGGGACATTGGTATTTATTGCACCGGGGCAAGTTGTTAGCGTTGATAATCCTGGAGAGGCCTATCAGCCAAAGGGTCATGCATTGGTGTTTCATACCGATTTAATACATGGAACTCCTTTGGGCAAACATATGCAGGAGTATAGTTTTTTCGGCTACCAATCCAATGAGGCTCTTCATCTTTCAGAAAAGGAAAAACGTCTTGTATTAGACTGTTTTTCAAAAATTGAATATGAATTGGAACATGCTATTGACAAGCACAGCAAAAAATTGCTGGTAGATAACATTGAATTATTATTGAACTACTGCACTCGTTTTTACGACCGGCAATTTATTACCCGTGACAAAGTGCATCAGGGAATATTGGAAAGGTTTGAAATGTTATTGAACAATTATTTTCAAACGGACAAGCCACAAACCATAGGCTTACCATCAGTAGCCGATTGTGCAAAGGAGTTGAATTTATCAGCTGGTTATTTTGGCGACTTAATAAAAAAAGAAACAGGACAATCTGCACAGGAATATATACAAGCCAAAGTAATTAATGTTGCCAAAGAGCGGATTTTTAATGTTGAAAAATCTATAAGCGAAGTAGCTTATGAATTAGGGTTTAAGTACCCTCAGCATTTTACTCGTTTGTTTAAACAGAAAGTAGGACTAACGCCGAATGAATATAAAAAGATGAATTAATATAAAATTTTTACCCAATCACCTTATCCGGCGTAACCGGCAAATCCCTTACTCTTTTTCCCGTGGCATTGTACACTGCATTTAATATAGCAGGAGCCACACCCACCAATGCAATTTCACCAATACCTTTTGCACCGGTGGGGCTAATGATATAATCCGGTTGATTGGGAAATACAATATCCATAGGTGGCACATCTGCATGCACGGGTACATGATAATCTACAAAATTGCTGTTGATGTAGCGGCCATAGCGATGGTCGATCAATGTTTCTTCCGTCATCGCCATACCAATGCCACCAACAGCACCACCTACCATCTGGCTGCGGGCTGTTTTTTCACTGATGATCTTGCCGGCATCGGCAGCAGATACCATGTGTTTTAATTTTATCACACCTGTAACAGGGTGCACATGCAGTTTTACAAAATGCACCGAGAAAGAATTGGTGGCATATTTATCCCGCTGAGCAAAACCAGTAGAACTTTTTGATACCTGTAATTCAGGTTTGCCAGCTTCTTTCAGCAAATCAATAAAATGTATAGAAGCATTTGCTGCAACTAATTTTCCTGCTTCATATTTTATATCATCAGGTTTTATGTTTTTAAATGCTGCAACAGTTTCTATCGCCATTTCTTTCAAGCTTAGTTTAATTGCATCGCATACTGCAATTACAGCAGAACCAACTGCAGTAGCAGAACCAGAACCACCTTGTGTAGGCCCGGTGGGAAAATCTGTATCGCCTAATTCAAATCGTACTTTTTTCTCATCTAATCCCATTTGCTCACTGCCAATTTTTACCATGGCAGTAGAAGTACCAGGTCCCATATCACTTACCGCACTTTGCAATAAAAGACTACCATCATTTTTTAAAATGCCTTTGGCAGTGGCTGCACTACGTCCTGCACCAAATACACCTACAGCCATACCATAACCCACCAGCATACCATCTTCTTTCAATGTACCCGGAACAGCAGGTCTTTTATGCCAGCCAATTTTTTCTTTTCCCAAGGCATAACATTCTTTCAAAAATTTTGTCGTCCATGGCAACGTACTTTGCGGATGTACTTCTGCATTATTGATCAGTCGCAGTTCAATCGGGTCAATATTTAATTTATAACTCAATTCATCCAATGCACTTTCCAATGCAAAACAGCCGGAAGCCGGGCCGGGCCCCCGCATCCAGGTAGGAGTGTTTACATCCAGTGGTAATATTTTGTAAGTGGTAAACACATTCGGGCAATCATATAAATATTGCGATACACTCGAAATGCCTTCGGTAAAATCTTCGTACGCTGAAGTATTACTGACGGCATGATGTGCAATGCCGGTTAACTTACCATCTCTACTTGCACCAATACCAATTTTCTGCCAGCATTGCGGACGATAACCCACCATCGTAAACATTTGCTCCCGGTTCAGCGTTACTTTTACCGGTCGGTTCAATTTTTTGGACGCAATTACTGCCGCATGCACATGCGGCCAGCTACGCAAACTGCTGCCAAATGCACCACCTACAAATTCAGTTATCACCTGTACATTTTTTTCATCTATTGCAAACAGTCTTGCCAATTCACCCTGCACATTTTTTGGTCCCTGCGATTTATCATACACTGTTAGTTTACCTTCTTCCCACACAGCAATGGTGGCATGCATTTCCATCGGGTTATGTGTTTCGATGGGCATCGTATATTCTTCTTCCAATTTTACTTCGGCAGTTGCCCAGGCATCTTTTTGGTTGCGTACATAATCAGGACGGGGCTTTAATAACTTGTCGTTGAATTTATTTTTTTCGAAATTGGTTTCTGCATTTTCTTTTATGTATTCCACTTTTACTAATGAAGCAGCATGCACCGCTCTTTCATAGGTATCTGCTACTACCAATGCAATCGGCTGTCCGTTACTTACCACCATGTTATTGTAAAAAACTTTCAGCCCAGTAAAACTTCTGGCATTGGGATTCGCAGTTCTGTCAACGGGTTTAAAACCCGGTACATCGGGGCAGTTAAGATGATAAATAATATCTATTACACCCGGAGCATTTTTCGCTTCGTAAATATTCAGGTGTCTAATTGCACCTTTGGCAATCGTACTGCAAACAAAAACAGCATGTGTAAGTCCGGCGGGTTTAAACTCTGCCGAAAAAGTTGCTTTACCGGTAACTTTTGCCAGACCGTCCACCCGGTCATCATCTGCAAAAAATGTTTCGGAGAAATTATTTTTATCCATAATTCTGATATTTTTTGGTTGTCATCGTTCGGTTCATGGGCATCGTCCCTTGCGTCGCACACTTCATCGTTCTGTTCTTTGGTCAGCAACCCACCCCAAAGTTTTATCACAATTTATTTTCTTCAATTCGCCCCTTCAGGGAGGGGAAGTTTCCTAAAGCAAGGTTATTCCCTTCTCTCAAAAATTAAAACGACCTGCATCCCCTCCCTGGAGGGGCCGCAGCCCTTTCGCATAGAGATATCTTCGAAAGGGGTGGGTTAAGCATTCACTTTCTCTTCTTCAACACTCTTTCATTAATGCCATTCTTTTCTTCGTATACCAAAATCCAATTTTTTATTTCTCTTACGACCGCTTCTACTTTGTTCACCACCAGCATTGCATCAAATCGCAAAAAAGAAATTCCTATTTCTTCCAACACTTTTTGTCTTTTCTCATCTTGTAATATCACCTTCTCATCAAGATGTGTAATTCCATCTATTTCCAAGCCCAGCAGTAAATCTTTACAAAAAAAATCTATTATATAATTTCCAACCGGTGTTTGTCTATCGAAATCATATCCCATTAATCGTCCATTCTTAATTTCATTCCACAATTTCACTTCGGAGAAAGTCATGTTTTGTCGAAGTTCTTTTGCTTTTTCTTTAAGTATCGGATTGTATGGAATAATCTTTCGTTTCATTTTGACCCACCCCGGTCGTTTAAAGTATTAGAATTTCCTCAATTCGCCCCTCCAGGGAGGGGATGGAACCCTTAACTCGTTGCTTTTGTCAACGCCTCCACAATTGCCGATTTTCCCAAGTTCACTTTATATGTATTGTGCTTATAAGTTTTTGCATCTTTCAACCCAATTTCTGCAGCCTCTTTAAAAACATTGGCTGCAGTGCTTTTACCAATTAAATATTTTTCCACTTCTGTTAACCGCCACGGTTTATGCGCCACACCACCCATGGCAATACTGGCTGATATAATAATGCCCTCCTTTACTTCCAAAGCCACCGCCACTGATACCAATGCAAATGCATACGATAAACGGTCACGGACTTTTAAATAATAAGATTTATTAAAACGATTGACAGGAATATGAACGGAGCTGATCAATTCACCCGCAGCTAAATTATTATCTAACTCTGGCGTATCACCCGGCAAGCGATGAAAATCAGCGAACGGAATTTTCTTTTCTCCTTTTGTTGTATTGACTATTACTGTTGCATTCAATGCTGCTAATGCCACACACATATCACTCGGATGAACTGCAATGCATTTTTCGCTGGCGCCAAAAATGGCATGCATACGATTATAGCCTTCCATTGCCCCGCATCCGCTTTGCGGCTGGCGTTTATTGCAAGGCATTGTTATATCGTAGAAGTAAGGGCATCTTGTTCGCTGCATAATATTGCCGCCCACAGTTGCCATATTGCGCAATTGTGCAGAAGCCCCTGCATTCAATGCCATTGAAAGCAATGGATGTTTTTCCATTACCAGTTTGTTTTCTGCTGCTACACTGTTGGGAACTAATGCGCCAATGCTGACTCCTTTCGCATCAGCAGTGATTTCTTTTAAAGGCAACGCATTTATATCGATCAATCGTTGCGGAGCGGTTACACCTTTTTTCATCAGGTCAACCAGGTTGGTGCCACCTGCAATAAATTGTGCTGCTTTATTTTTTGTCTTTGCATCAACCGCCGCTTTAGCAGAAGAGGTCCGTATATATTCAAAATTTATCATACTGTTTTCCCTCCTTTTTTTACTTCCATTATTGCATCAACAATATTGGGATAAGCACCGCAGCGGCAAATATTACCACTCATATATTCCCGCACATCTTCAGCAGTGTTAGCATGACCTTCTCGTATACAGCCAATGGCAAAGCCATCATGTTTCATAAAGGCTTCTTGCATGGGATGCAATTCTTCTCCCTTGGCTAATCCTTCAATCGTAGTTACTTTTTTACCATGACTTATTACTGCCAGTGATAAACAGGAGTTGATGCGTTTGCCATCCACATGCACCGTGCAACATCCGCATTGTCCGTGGTCACAACCTTTTTTAGTACCGGTTAATCCCAACTGCTCCCGCAGCAGATCAAGTAATGTAACCCGTGGCTCAACGGATAGCTTATATGCCTGCCCGTTTATTTCCAGTTCCAGCGGAACTTTTTCAAAGTAGGCAGCAATCTTTTCATCGTTTTCGCCTGCTTTAATTAAAGCCGGAGAAGCAATTGTCAATGCAGCTAATGCCGTTGATTTTTTTAGAAAATCTCTGCGGCCTTCGTTTTTGTTTGGTGCATCCATAAAATAATAATATGTAAACTAAATTTAAACCTTCGG
>LNFJ01000028.1 GCA_001464625.1 Bacteroidia bacterium Ga0077558
TTTTCTGGTGTGGTATTATACACAGACAACCCTATGCTCTTGGCACTATTTTGCCAATAACAAAACAAAGCATACCATTGAAAAAGATATACCAATGACAGTTGCCACATTATTTTTGGCATTACAGATATGGCTTCAATGATTTCAATATTTTGTGCAAATAAAATTTTAGTCGTTTTATTTTTCTCCACTTTTCTAACAACATTTTTCAGCAGGCCCTTTACAAAAAGAGATGGGATTAAGAGAACAAGTATTACGGCATAAGCAATAATGGTAGTAAAAATGGATAAGAAAAATTGAACTACCGGATGCGGCATTCCCTCGTTCTTCTTTTTTATATCCGCTAACTCATCTACTGTAGGTGGAATTTCCGGAGTTGTATGCATACTCCATAAAACAGATACAATTGAGCAAATAGCACCCAAAATAAATGAAGCAAAAACCCAGGTAGGCAATTTGCCAGAATACCCAACAAATACTATCGGAAAGATCGCCAATGAATAATTAGCCAGTGTTTGTCCGAAGCCTGTAAAAAAACTTTGTGCCTGAAAACCCATTGCCTGTTGCGAAGGATCCAGTTTATCAGCAACAAAAGCCCGGTAAGGTTCCATCGCTGTATTATTTCCTGCATCTAAAATCCATAGCAAGCCAGCGGCCATCCATAATTCGGAACTAAAAGGAAAGAGAAACAGTGCAAGACTACATAGGATGGCCCCTATTAAAAAATAAGGTTTTCGTCTTCCAAATTTTGGATGCCAAGTTTTATCGCTTAAAGCGCCGATAATCGGTTGAATAATTAGCCCGGTCAAAGGACCTGCCAGGTTTAGCAGTGGAATCTCATCGGGCTTTGCGCCTAAAAAATCATAAATGGGGTTGACTGCACTTTGCTGCAAACCAAAACTGTATTGAATGCCAAAAAAACCAACATTCATATTAATAATCTGCCAAAAACTTAATCGTGGTTTTTGCAAAGACATAAGCAATCGTTTTGATAGACCTAAAATAAAGAATGAAGCGGTTTTTTGCTAATAACTATTTGTATATCAGAAGCCTGCAAACGTTTGATGTGCGCAAATAATTCACCTCAATATTGCTAAACAAGCGGGGGTAAGTAACTTCATGCTTTAGTTTAATAAAAATTAATTTAGCCATATAACAATGAAACGAATTTACCTTCTCGCAGGAATTGTTGCCACCTTGTTTATCACTTGGTTTCTTTTTTTTAATACCGTTACTACCACTAAACAAATAGCCATTCCTTTTTCAATGTACAGGTGTGGCGAACAGTTAAATAAAGCAGCGGCTCTTGCTAAATGGTACCTTCCGTTTTCTGAAAATAACAATGTGATAATTACTGATTCAGGTAAATTACAGGTGTTAAAACTAAACGACTATACCATAGACATTCAGGAACCAACTCCTTTTGGTGCAGTTATCAGAAGCAGCAAAGGCAAAAATTCAAAGTTGTTTTCTTTTACTGTGGGTACTGATTCAGGTAGTGTACAATCTTCCATTATAAAACTTACTTACAAAAGCCCGTTATTTAATCAATGGTTTGGTAAAAGCGAACTGGAGAGAGATGCAGAAAAAAGTCTTGGAAGCCTTAACACCTATATGACAGACACCAAACGTTTTTATGGTTTTGAAATACAATTTGTAACGGTGGAAGATACGTCCTTTCTTTTTTCGAGATTAACGGTGCCAGTTACAGAAAAGAGATCCGGTATTGTGAAATTATTTGATAAATTAATCGCATTTGCAGATAATAAAAAATCTGGTTACAATGGCACAAGAATTTTATACACTGCTGTATCAGGTAATGAAATTACTTTGTTTGCTGGTATAGGTGTGAGCACCGAAGTGCTTACAAAAGTGGGTGATGATATTGAGTATAAACGCATGCCCTTTGGAAAAAACCTTTTAGCTACTTCATACCAGGGGCCATTTGGAAAGAGTTTCAAAGCTTTTGAGGCATTAAATTTATTTAAAGCCGACCAGCAACTGTCCAGTATGGCTATTCCGTATCAGCGAATAATGAGTGATGGATATGATTTTTCTGATGAGCAGATGGTACAGCTTAAAGTTTATTATCCGATCTTCTGATTCTTATTTCTTTCGGAAAAGTACAAGGCTATCATTATTTCGTGCAGCGATAAACGAGTGTTGGCCGTTCTGTAACCGAATATTTCTTATTTTTCTTATTTCGCCTTTAAGTTGAAGACCATTTAGTAAAAAGTATTCAAACCGGCCAGCACCATTGTTGATAAGCAGGGAGCCAAAATCTGCATCATAACGCCCCATTTGAATATTATTAGGATAGAAATTTCCTGCTAAAAGTAAATCAGGTAAACTATCATTATTAGCATATAATAAAGCAGCATCCCTATAGGAGGTAAGCTGCGCCTGCCAAGGAAGCTCTTTAACTGTAAATGAAAAATTGCTGTTATTAATAAAGATGGCATTAGCAAAATAATCTGCCTCCTTTTTTTCCGCTTTCGCCAACTTATCAGCTCCAAAAATTTCTTGCAGGGAAGCTCTTGCAAAATCTTCTGCATAAAGAAATTTCTTCTTTAATGAAGGAATTTGTTTTTCTAATTCTGACTTATTGGCAAAAGGTAATTCTCTCCCATCGAGGTAATACGTTATTATCTGTTCTTTCTTTCCGTTATTATCTGCATCAAAATAATAAAATCGAACCGGCTCCTTTTTTGAAACTTTAAAACGGCTATTAAGCCCCTGATTGCCTGCTATAAAATCAATGTCTCCATCTCCGTCAGCATCAAAAGGAAGCACAAAGTTCCACCAACCCTTTTCGGCTGATTCAAATTGCTTCTTATACTTTCCTTTTTCATTTTTAAAAATGGAAATACCGCCCCATTCCATTGCTAAAATGATATCTGTATCACCATCACTATCCATATCAGCCATTTTTGCATCTTTTACAAAACCAGGAGCTATCAAATCTTTACTGTACAAAGCAGTTACATCGGTAAAATTGCCTGTACCATCATTCTGTAAAATATATGACCTTGGTATTTCGCCATATTGAAAAGGCACAGCTCTTCCGCCAATAAAAAGATCTTTATACCCATCACTATTAAAATCTTGTGCAACTATACAGGAGGCCGTCATATAAATATCTTTAAACGAGTCCTGATTTTTTATTAACATCCCCTTCCCGTCATTTATATAAAGACGTGGCAAAAGGTATTCACTTTTACCATAATACTCGTTACCCCCACTAACTACTACTAAATCAATAAACCCATCATTATTTACATCCATCCAGCAGGCGTCCACATCTTCATAGGTACTGTCATTATCTAATCCAGGCTGTTTCATCTTACTAAACATCCCGTTTGCTTGTTGTATAAACACAGCACTTTTTTCCCATTTTACAGAACCTATAAAAACATCATCAAGTTTATCGCCATTAATATCTGCTATTGCTAATGCAGGGCCTTCCTGCGATAACATAAACGGCAATAAAGGTTCCCGGTCAAATTCTACAAAATTATTTTCTTTATGCAGATAGTTCAAGCCGTATTTTGTAGATAAGTTTTCAAAAGAAAATGAAGAGTCAGTGTCCCTATGTTGTAATGCGGCATAATTAAATTCTGGTAGGCCCGACTTATAACTTAATTGCAGGGTTAGTGAATCTTTGATAATAGTAACGGGCTGATAGGTGTTATCGGGCCAAATGAGCAACGAAGAATCATACCCGACAGGTACCGCAAACTGTAAAGAGACTTCCATGGCTGACTGAAATCCTCTTACAGGATTTTTTTCATATACTTCTCTTTCTCCACTTTTATAAATAACCAGCTTCGCACCGGTTGCATTTCTATTACCGGGGGGACCGATTAACTTTAACCTTATGGCTGGTTTTGCTTTAGCATCATTTGTTGTATTCTTATAAAGCAATACAGGATCATCGATATTATTAACGATGATATCCAAATCACCATCATTATCCAGATCAGCATAAATTGCCCCGTTGGAAAATGTTTCTTTACTATTATTCACAGCAGCACCAGCATCTTCAAATTTTGCTTCACCAATATTTCGGAAAAAACGGTTAGGTAATTTTATCTGCGGAAACTTGTCAATCAGTGCCATATCTGTTTCTCCTATTTGGCCAGCTCTTATTTTTGCTTGTATTTCGTCGTTAGAAATATAGTTTACATAATCTATGTCATTTAATCTTTTTGGAATACCGTTTGAAACAAATAAATCTTTCAATCCATCATTATCAAAATCCATCCATAAAGTGCTCCACGACCAGTCTGTGGCATACACTCCTGCATAAAGACCCACTTCACTAAATAATCCGCTGCCACGGTTGAGTTGTAAAGTATTTCTTGCATATTGGTGATTGTATCCATTTCTAATCTTAATCTGAAAAGTATTGTACTCATCTTCACCTAATGATCTGCGTAGTATATAAGGGTCGGATGGCAGCATATCTGCTGCAATAATATCTGGCCATCCGTCATTATTAATATCTGCTGCATCTACCCCCATAGAAAATTGGCTGCTGTGCATAGTGCGGCTGGTAAGCTCTTCTGTAAAACCGCCCTTTTTATTATTAATATAGAGATAATCGTTTTCATGAAAATCGTTACCAATGTATACATCTGGCCAGCCATCCATATTTATATCCGATACTACAATTCCGAGACCATAACCAATAACACTCTGATGTATACCAGCATCTTGGGAAATATCTTTAAAATGTCCGTTATCATTCCTGAAAAGTATATCTCTTGAAAGTGAATCTACTGAATTATTAAAATTACTTCTTGGGGCAAAAGTGCTATTATAACGCAAAGAATGGTTGAGTAAAAACATATCAAGGTCGCCGTCTAAATCATAATCAAAAAAAGCGGCCTGTGTACTAAACCCTGAAAAATCTAATCCATACTTTGTTGCTTCATCTGCATAAAAAGGATTTCCATTACTGTCAACCCCTTTGCATATAAGTAGTTGATTTTTACTTTGCAATTTTTCGTAGTTCCCAACACGACATACATAAATATCCAGCAGCCCATCATCGTTTACGTCTGCTACACTAATACCGGTAGACCATCCACCATCAGCAGGTATTTTGGCGGCGATAGTTATGTCTTCGAAACGAAGATTGTCTTTATTGAGGTATAATTTATTTTGTCCTTGGTTCGAAGCAAAAAATAAATCTACCAGTCCATCATTATTAAAATCCCCGGCACCTACTCCGGCACCGTTATAGAAATACATATACTTGAGCATATTAAAATCCGGGCGGGCAGAAAGCTGATTGCTGAAAACTAACCCTGTCATTTCACTTTCTAAAGTTTCAAAAAGCGGGGTATTTTTTTTCTTGCCGGATTTACAACTGCATATAGTTATTACAACAGGTAATAACAAAAAGACTGGTAAAATAAATTTTAATCGCATCAGTTTTTTATTCGCCGGAATAGAGCCGGATAGTTGTCATTTTGTAATACGAGCAGATCTGCCCCCCTTTGTGATGGAATTAATAAAATATCTTTTACTTCACCCCGCACATCAAAACCTGTTATGAAAGGCGGGGTCCAATCCCATACAATTTCACCTTTTTGATTCCCTTTATTAAGTAGAATATGTCCATAGCTTGCGTCTAACCTTGCAAACTGTGGTTGAAAATGAAACTGGTTACCTGCCATTACCAAGTCTTTTTTCCCGTCGCCATCTATATCTGCACAAGCTATGGCATTAATGCAAGAAAGTTGTGCAAAGATCGGAAGCTGCTGCATTTCAAAACGACCTTTTCCATTATTAATAGCTATGCAGGAAGCTGCATAATTAAACTCCTGCACGGTAGCATTTTTGATCATACTAATACTAAAAAGTCCTTGTATTGATTTATTAGCATACTCTTCGAATTTAAGATTTTGCTTCTTTAAAGAAGGTATTTGCTCTGTAAGTTCCCGTTTAAGAAACACAGGTACATCTTTATTATTTATTGTCCGTGTAATAATTTTATCAGTGGTTCCGTTCTCATCAAAATCATTTATCCAGAGTTTTACCGGTTTATTTTTTGAAGGCTTCAGGTAACTGTTCTCGCCAAAGTTTCCAAAGACGCAATCTAAATCTCCGTCACCATCAATATCTGTCGTTATCACGGTTTGCCACCAGCCGGAGTACTGTTCCAGACCGGTTAGTAACAATCTAAGCTGGTTATTTTCTACAGCAAAAACTTTCGGAAAAATCCACTCTCCTGTTACAATAAGTTCTTTCTTTTTATCTCCATTTATATCTGCTATGGCAACATCAGTAAGCATGCCAGCTTTTACAGTACTGGCAATACTAAATTTTCCTTGTCCATTATTGATGTATAAATAACTTTCTGGTATGGCACCATAATCTTGCGGAATACTTCGGCTCGCTACAAAAAGATCCGTATCGCCATCTTCATCTGCATCGAATGCTACGGCTGCTGCACTATTAAAATTATATTTTGGAAATGCTGCAGGTAATGAAGAGAAGTTGCCACTACCGTCGTTTATATAGAGCCGGTGATTAAACAACTCATCACCAGCTTCAAAAGCGTTTCCACCGGCTCCAATAAATAAATCCGAATCGCCATCTCCATCAGCGTCTAAAAATGTTACGGCAACATCTTCATAGGACTGGTCCATTTCAAATACAGGTTGTTCTTTTCTGATAAAACCATTTTTTGTTTGCAGATATAGCGAACCCGGTTGGCCTGCTGCACCACCAATAAATATATCCGTAAGCCCATCACTATTTACATCGGCGGTATCTGCATGTGGCCCTTCCCGGGAAAGCATAACCGGAATATTTCTTTCTGTATAAAAATCGATATAATCATCTTCCTGATGTTTAGAGAAAGAGGCAGAGTCGCTCTTAAACCATAAAGCCGGTTCCTTATAAGATCTCATTTTAAGCCTGGCAGCAGAAGTATTTATTTTATATAATTGATTTATACCAGGTTTATTTATAAAAGTTTCTTTACCATCAGGCCATATTATTATCATTGAGTCTGCACTGCCCTTGCCAAGTCCTATTACCTGTTTATAATCTATTGATGACTGGAAGCCCCTAGATGGTATTAGCTCCCGGCTGATGACTTGGCTACCCTGGTATATTTTTATTTTACTGCCAACGGCAAAAGTATTTTGCAGGTTGCCAGTTAGCTGTATACTGATATAATTATTTGCGGTGTTTTCACTAGTTTGATTTTTATAAATGAAAACAGGTGAATTTACATTGTTCACAATTAAATCTAAATCGCCATCATTATCTAAATCTCCATAAGCAGATCCATTCGAAAATGAAGGGGTAGCTAAGCCTGCGGCTTGCCCTTCTTCATGAAAGAGGAGCCCTCCTTTATTACTATAAAATTTATTAGGAATGGCTTTTGAAGGCATTTTGTTTACAATCTCATCAAATTTTTCTTTCTCTCCCGTCATTACCATTTTTTGGATTACGTCATTAGCAAAAAAATCGATGAAATCCTGGTTAGTTACATCATTATAAATACCGTTGCAAACAAAAATATCTGAAAGGCCGTCGTTATCCGCATCAAAAATAAGCCCCCCCCAACTCCAATCTGAAGCAGCCACCCCACTGAAAAAAGCAGTTTCCATGAATCTTCCATTTCCATTGTTTACCTGAAGAGTATTTTGAGTGTATTGGTTATAAAAACCAGATTTCTGCTTTATGCGATGTATATCAATATTGTCGAATGAAGTAGTTGTTTTTAAGCGATAGTCATCATCAGGCAGCATATCGGTGGTAAAAATATCAGGGTGGTCATCATTATTAATATCTGCCATGTCTGCCCCCATAGAAGAATGGCTGATATGCTGTGCCCAGTCTTCGAGTTCATCTTTAAATACACCGTTCTTTTGATTGATATATAAATAATCCCTTTCAAAAAAATCGTTGGAAACATAGATATCAGGGTAATGATCTCCGTTTACATCACCCACGGTGACACCAAGCCCAAAGCTGATCAGGCTTCCATGAATTCCGGCATCTTTACTTATATCTACATACTTTCCGCCATCGTTACGATAAAAATGATCACCACCGCCTTTCAAAAAATCAGCAACGGGCCAGTCAGGTGCCCGAAGGTTCCTCTTGTTAGCATAGTTTAATGTATTTACCGGAATAAAACTGTTATTAATAATAAAACAGTCTAAATCACCATCTAAATCATAATCGAAAAATGCTGCATGGGTTGTATAGCCCCCCTCATTCGTTAATCCATATTCAGCAGCCTTATCAGTAAAAGTGAGATCCTTGTTATTAATGTATAGTTGGCATTTTGGTTTTTGCCCGTCTATGTATCCGGCATTACAAATAAAAATATCTAACCAGCCATCATAGTTTATGTCAACCATTACCACCCCGGTACTCCAATCTTTTTTTTCAGTAAACCCTGCCTTTGTTGAAATATCTTCAAATCTCCAGTTCCCCTTATTTAAAAACAATTTATTACCGCCCATATTAGCGGTTAAGATCACATCGGCTAATCCATCGTTATTTACATCCCCAATTCCCACACCACCTCCGTTATAGAAATTACGATAAGTGAAAATATTAAAGCCGGTATCATTGCGGATAGTGTTTGAAAAAACAATGCCGGTATTATCCTGCAGCTGAAACAGGGGCTCCTTTTTATCTTTTTTATCACAACCGGATAAACAAAGAAAAAAGAAGCCGCAGTACATTTTATTAATCAGTGACAAGAACCCTTTCATTGTATTAACCTATAACATCAAATGTAAAGTGTAAAATTGCAATTAATAAAAAATAAAAAAGCCATTCGAAAATGGCCTTTTTTTTGTTGCTATATTACTAACTGCTTAGCTTATTGATAACCTGGATTTTGTTCCAGATTAGGGTTCACTGCAATTTGCTGTGCTGGGATAGGGAACAGCATACGGTCTGGTGAAGATGCTGCTGTACGAACCAACGTAGGATTGTTGAATTTACCAAAACGAACCAGGTCAATTCTTCTCCAACCTTCCCAATATAATTCTCTGGCTCTTTCATCTAATAACTGATCCGCACTTACTGAACCCACAAGGGCTGGTGCACCGCTGCGTGCCCTTACTGAATTTACCAGGCTTAATGTTGTTTGACCCAAAGTAGCAGTTCCACCTCTTTGTATAGCTTCTGCTTTCATCAACAGCACATCGCCCAATCGTAAGAATACATAATCATTATCTACATTATCACCGTTTGTTAAATCAGGCGGATATTTTACTACACGAATACCCGTTACCTCTAATGTATTAGGATCTGTTTCAATAGCCTTAACAGCAGCGGTAAATGCAAGAGGGTTGCCTTTTCTATCTTGTAATGCTACTCCATTTTGATCAAATTGCTGCCCTAACAATAAACCAACTCTCAAACCAGATACATTGGTAACACCTGGATATGCTTGACCTCTTCTTGTATCGGCTGCATCAAACTTACCATAGAAATCAGAAAGAGTTGTAAACCCGTTCCAGCCACTTGGCGTTTGGTTGTAGTGAAGGCTGCAGAAATAACGGGAACGTACGTTACCGCTACTAGTACCTCCGAAGTTTTCTCCGGTAAACAAGTTCTCCGTACTCAGGACATTATTATTTTTAGAAAAATTGTCAAAATAACCAGGTGTCAGAGTAGCTCCTGTAGCGATTATTTCATCAGCATATTGAATTACTTTATTCATATCTGCTGCTGTATGCGTTGGAGCGGCTCTGTTAGCTACTACCCCTTTGGTTAAATATGCCTTCATTAATAAGGCACGGCATGCATTTTTATTAGCTTTGGTAACCGGACCATTAGGGAGGGCTGGGAGGGCAGCCTCTAATTCAGTAATGATATAGTTCATACCATCAATTCCTTTTCTAACCAGCGGAGTTTCTGTAAGATCGGTCAAATTATCCCGATAAGGTGCCTGGTTCCATCCCTCTATATAGAAGTAGTTAGCAAAAGCCCTTAAAAACTTTGCTTCTGCTGCTTGCTGTGGTGTTGGGTTACGCTGCAATGCATCTGTGGCATTAAATACAATTCTGCCTAGTGCATTAAATGCTCCACGGATAAAGTTATGGTTTGCATCCCAGGTATGCTGGTTCAATACTCTCCAGATACCATTATCATCCCAGTCACCACCACGGGTAGGTCCTACCACTTGGTCACCGGTATGCTCCTGTATGGCCCAAACATTTTCCTGGCCCATAAAGTCACGGATATCGCCTTCATAGATACTTTTAAGAATGTCTGTAGCCGTTACGTTAGCTGCATTAACTCCTACTAACGCATCTCTGTGCTTTTCATCTAATTTGGAACAGCCAGAGAACATAAGGCCGGTTAAGATAATGATGCTTACTTGTTTTATATATTTCATAGCATGCAATTTTTTAAAATTAGAAACTGATGTTTACACCAAACAGGAATGTTCTGGCCGACGGGTAACCGATATAATCAATTCCCACAGATTGTATTCCATTGAAAGTATTTACCTGATTTACCTCCGGATCGAAGCCTGAATAATCTGTCAACACAAAAAGATTTTGCCCAGCCAGATAAAGTGTTAAACCAGAAATATCCTTACCCAAGGCACCGAAATTGTAAGCCAACCTTGCATTTGCCAATTTCAGGAAATTACCTTTCTCCAGATAGCGGGAGGAAGCAGTAATTGGATTAGTTAAAGATTCCCCTGTATTAAACAAATTAGCCGCCAGGTTTCTTGAGCCCAAATTACCTATCGGTAACACAGACATACGAGTATTGTTGTAAATCTCGTGGCCGTAAGCTCCATTCATATTAGCAGAGAAGCTTAATTTCTTGTACGACAAATTAGTAGAGATCCCAACGATCTTGTCAGGATTAGGGTTGCCTACTATATAGAATATATTACCATCTGACGTGTAAACAGATTGGCCGGTAGTTTTATCTACTGATTGGAAATCTCTGGTGTAAAACGAATTAAGTGCATAACCGCTTTGGATAACCTGTACCTGTGTTTGAGATGTACCTTGACCGAATAATTGACCCACTAATATCGGAGCGGCCAGGTTTTTAACTGTATTCTTAATAAATGTGAGGTTAACACCTAAATCCCATGTAAAATCTTTTTTATTAATGATATTACCGTTCAACATCAACTCCAGACCTTTATTTATTACATCAGCATCCAAGTTCTGCCAACGAATAGCAGGAGGTGCTGGTTGCGCAGCTACACCTGGAAATAGCAGATCACTTGTTGTTCTGTTAAACCAATCTATTGAGCCAGATAAACGATTGTTCAGGATTGTGAAATCTAAACCAATGTTAGTTTGGCCATCTTTCTGCCATCCCAAATTAACGTTGGGAATTTGAGCAAGGGAGATACCACCATTGTTTTCGCTAAATGTGTAGCGGGCAAGGGCAGACCCAGCAGGAAATTCCTGGTTACCAGTTAAACCCCAACCAACTCTTAATTTCAAATTATCAAAGAAGTCAAGATTTTTTATAAAATCTTCCTGAGCTAACTGCCACCCAAATGAGAAAGAGGGGAAGATACCATACTTATTGTCTTCACCAAATTTGCTGGAACCATCGCGGCGAACAGTAGCTGTTAACAAATACTTGCCTTTGTAATCAAAATTTAACCTGCCAAATACAGATTGAATTTCTTCCAATGGGCTGCGGAAAGAACTAAAGCGTTTATTGCCATTTGTACTATAACCCAATACATCAGTGTAATCTAAATCAGTTGGCACACCAACAAAATCTCTACCTGAAAGATTTGAACCTCTGTTATCTTTTCTAAAATATTCGAAGCCGAGCAACCCCTGAAAATTTAAATCATTAGATATTTTAGTTGTATAGTTAAGCGTATTGCTGATAGTCTGGGTAGTTAACATACCATTCCCTATTGAAGCAGTACCACGGCCGTTGGGAAACTGCGTACCACTTATACCATTGTTCTCCAGATTAACCCAACTGCGTACACTATTTCTTCTTTCTGCCACTCCATGGTTAATACCATAAGTAAGACGATATTCTAAGCCCTTCGTAATTTTAAAATAAGGAGAAAGACTAGCAACAACATTAACCGTATTCATTTTATCACTCCAACCCTCAATCAGTTCGAGAGGATTTACAGTAGAGCCATCTACATAGTTATTGATGCTTCCGTCTGGTTTACGCAGAGTTCGTGTAGGGTTCCATTGAAGTGCAGTAGAAATTACATTACCCGTAAATCCTGCATTAGAACTAACAGCACCAAGATTTTCTTTTTGATTAGAAACAAGAAGATTTACATCTAAACCCGCCTTTTTACTTTTTAAAAATTTCAATTGAGAAGAAAGGCCAGCTGTTAATTTTTTAAAACTGGTATTGGTAAGAATACCTTCCTGTTCCAGATAACTTGTAGAAAACCGAAGTCTTGCATTTTCACTACCGCCAGATACTGCCAGATCGGCCTGCTTTGTAGATGCAGTAGAAAAAATTGCATTTACCGCATCTTCATTCGCACCAAAATTACCATTAGTTAGATTGTAAGAAGTTAACATTTGGCGGTATTGGTTACCATCCAACACATCTACATTCCGCAATATCTTAGCTGTACCATAAGCTACGCTAGCATCTACTCTAGCTGCACCACTAACACCTCTTTTAGTAGATACTATTACTACACCATTAGCACCTCTGGAACCATAGATAGCAGTTGCAGAAGCATCTTTAAGAATGTCGATAGATGCAATATCATTGGGGTTAATAAAAGCCAATGGATTGCCGCCTGAAGCACCACCTAAGCCCTGTATATCCAAACCTGGACGGGGTGATGAGCCATCAATAATTACACCATCGATAACAAATAAAGGTTGTGTGCCTGCACTCAAAGAAGAGTTTCCACGAATACGTATAGTAGTGGCACCGCCCGGTTGGCCACTATTATTAGTTACTTGCACACCAGCAACTTTTCCCTGTATCAATTGATCGGGTGAAACTTGAATACCCTGATTAAAATCCTTCGCTTTAATTGAAGTAACAGCTCCGGTTAAATCTTTTTTCTTGGAAGTACCGTATCCTGTTACCACTACTTCTGTTAATCCGCCTGGTTGTGTAGCAAGCGATACCGTGACAGAAGTTTTGCTGGCAATATCTACTTCAGCGTTTTCATATCCAACAGAGGATACAACCAATTTGCTGACAGATGCACCAACATTAAGTTTAAAATCGCCATCGGCGTTTGTAGAGGTTCCAGTTCGTGAACCCTTTGCAAGTACAGATGCGCCTGATATAGGCGAACCACTAGCATCAGTAACTTTTCCGGTAACCGTTCTGTCCTGTGCAAATGACACCTGAAGGATAAGAACGAATACGACGCTAAATAGAGCAGAAAGCAGTTTTTGTGCAGACATAAGCAATCGATTTTTTGAAATTTATAATCTAAATACTAAATACAAAGCATTACCCCGTTGCAAAACAGGGTTGAAAAATCAGGTAGATAAGGTTTGACTATGCCTTTTACATTCAATCGGATTTCTAAATACAGCAAATTTCTAACCGAATGTTAAAAGAATGTAAAGACATCATAAATTTATATGGATTTATGTGTACTAAAAACACTTTGTAGATCAAAATTTGCAGGTTTTTGCCCGCAAACATTTTCGCAAATGTTTGCGGTGGATAAAATATTGAATGTATTTTTAACATGATTGCTGTAAAAATGGGACAAACTGCCACTTTAAAGAAAATTTCTGTTCAGCTTAATATGAGCATATCCACTGTGAGTAGAGCATTGAAAAACCATCCGGATATATCCGAAAACACTAAAAGAAAGGTAAAGGAATTGGCAGCCCTCATGGAATATGAACCCAACAGCTATGCGGTAAACTTGCGAACCAACAAAAGCAAGGTATTGGGGTTGATAGTACCTGCCATTTCCAATATGTTCAATGAATCATTTATTTCTGCTGTGGAAAATGAAGCCAGAAAAAGCGGGTATTCATTAATGATATTACAATCCGGTGATGATCCGTTGCAAGAAAGCGAAAACCTGAAGCTGTGTAAACATTACCGAGTAGATGGAATTTTTATTTCCCTGGCGGCTGAAAGTTATTCCAGTGAACTTTTTACTAAATATATTGAATCCAACATCCCTATCGTTTTTTTTGACAGGGTTCCTGAAGCTGGCAACTTTGATACAGTGTGTATGGCTGATGAAGAAGCAGCAACGATGGCTGCACATGCTATTATTACATATAAAAAGAAAAAGGTGCTGGCACTTTTCGGCAACCCGGTTTTATCTATTACCAAAAAAAGAAAAGATGCCTTTTTAAAAATATTGAAGAAAGAAAAAACTGTAGCGGTAGAAGTAGAGTACTGTATTAACGGAGCTGATGCCACCCAACATGTTACAAAAGCTATTAACAAAACAAACCCACCAGACCATATATTTTGTATGAGTGATGAAATACTAATTGGAGCCATGAAGGTGTTGAAAAATGCCCCATTGAAAATACCAGAAGACATTTCCGTATTGGCTATCAGTAATGGTTTTATACCAGGACTTTTTAATCCGGAAATAAGTTATGTAGAAACCAGTGGATTTGAATTGGGTAAACTAGCCATTAAAAGGATGCTGGAAAACATGGAAGCAAAAACACCAATAAAAGCTATCATGCTTCCTTCAAGATTTGTACAAGGGAATTCCCTGTAACCAGCCGGCGCCTGACAGCAGGTTTACCAGCTACACTTTTCGCTGGTATTGCTTTTTCAATCCATACAATTTTCCGGGACGATGCGAAAGATTGGTTTCCATTTCATTTAAATCCTGCAGCCAATCTTTCACTGAAATTTTTTTTCTGAAATTGCGGCGGTCTAATGACAAACCCAATATTGATTCATATACTTCCTGCAACTCACGCAGTGAGAATTTTTCAGGTAATAAATTAAATACTACCGGCTGCTCCATTACCTGTTCCCGCAAACGGTGCAAGCAGCTTTCTAATATCTTCTTATGATCGAATGCCAGTTTTTTAATTTGCTTTAAAGAATGCCAGTGCAGTTCATTGTGACTGAGCTTTAGTTTATGATTGTTAATATCCAGCAGAGAATAATAAGCAATAGTAATAACCCTCCCCGACGGATGCCTCGCAACACTGCCGAATGCCTGCACCTGCTCCAGGTACACATCATCCAAACCTGTTCTTTCTTTTAATACCCGGTAAGATGCTTTGGTAAGATCTTCATCTGGTTTTACCAAATCGCCAAGTAGCGAATACAATCCTTCAAACTCTTTTAAATCAGATTTAATAAGTAATACTTTTATTTCTTTATCCTCATAGCCGAAGATGACACAGTCTACAGATACTGCGATATTGAAATAATCGAGGTGACTTATTTTTTCACTCTCCGCCGTTTTCAATTTTAATTCATTTCCCATACACCAAATGCCATTGATAATTATTAATGAGTACCTGTCTTTTGTACCAAAAATTAAATGACAGCTTCTATCTACGCAAATATATGCCTACAGACAAACTATTTGGCTAAGCAACATTTCAAAAGCAATTTTTATTAACCCTGTGCATGGGTATTATTTTGTTTGGGCTAACTTTACCAGCCAACATTAAGCTATGTACTCAACAGAAACGACGGTTGCTTTTCAACATCTCACAACAGAATTATATAAAAAACAGTCAGCCGGAACCTTATCTGGTAAAGAAATACAGCAGTTGCGGGATGTGCTTCGTTTTCATGAACATCGCTACTATATATTAAATGATCCGTTGATTGCAGATTATGAATACGACCAGCTATACAAAGCCCTGGAAAAAATTGAACTGGAAAATCCTTCGTTAATTAGTTCAGATTCTCCAACACAACGGGTAGCAAAAGGATTGACAAAAGATTTCCCTACTGTTCAGCATCTTGTTCCCATGCTTTCTCTCGACAACTCTTATAATGCAGACGACCTGAATGATTTTGACAGAAAAGCAAAAGAATTAACTGGCTTATCCCTGATTGAATATTGTGTAGAACCAAAATTTGATGGAGGCAGTATCTCTCTGGTATATGAAAATGATCTATTAACCCGTGGCGCAACCCGTGGTAATGGAGTAGAAGGTGATGAAGTAACAACCAACATCAAACAAATCCGTTCCGTGCCATTATCTGCAAAGTTTTCAACGTATGGATTGCAACAAGTGGAGATAAGAGGTGAAGTGCTCATCAATAAAAATAATTTTACCCTATATAATCAGAAACTAGCTGAGCAAGGTTTAACACCACTTGCTAATCCAAGAAATGCAGCGGCCGGAACATTGCGTATAAAAGACCCGAATGAAGCGGCTAAAAGAAATCTTGAAGCCTTTGTTTATCATGTAAGTTATTTTTCATTAATAAAAGGTAAAAAAATACCTCCTGAGTTAACTACTCACTCTGGCTCATTAGCTATGCTCTGGGAACTTGGGTTTCGCAGTCCGCAAAAAGAAAAAAGGGTTTTCCAGGGAATTGATGCGGTGATAAAATACTGCAACGAATATGAAGTTAAGAGAGATGACCTGCCCTATGAAATTGATGGCATGGTGATAAAAGTGAATGAAATTGAATTGCAGGATAAAATGGGCATGACATCTCACCATCCACGTTGGGCAATTGCCTATAAATTCAAAGCAAGACAGGCAACAAGCAGGCTTATTGACGTGGAATACCAGGTAGGAAGAACTGGTGCGGTAACACCTGTTGCAAAATTGGAACCCGTAGCGGTAGGTGGTGTAACGGTAAGCAGTATTTCCATTCATAATGAAGATTATATTAAAGAAAAAGATTTACGCATTGGCGATGCGGTGTTAATAGAAAGAGCAGGCGATGTAATTCCACAAATTGTAAAATCACTGCCCGATACAAGAACCGGTAAAGAGAAAAAAATTACGTTCCCTTCTACTTGCCCGGTTTGCAACAGCAAATTGTTTAAAGAAGAAGAAGAAGCTGTTTGGAGGTGTATTAATATTGAATGTCCGGCGCAGGTAGTAGAACGCATTATACATTTTGTAAGTAAAGATGCCATGGACATTCGTGGATTTGGCGATGCGAATGTGAAGAAGTTTTATGAACTCGGCTTATTAAAAGACATCCCGGGTGTTTATCAACTAGACTTTGCTGCAATTGCCAAACAAGAAGGTTTTAAAGAAAAGTCTATAGAAAATCTGAAAGCTGCCATAGAAAAATCAAGGCAACAACCTTTACACAGGCTAACTTATGCATTGGGTATTCGCTTTGTTGGAGAAACTACTGCTAAAACATTGGCACAAGCCGTTAACCACTTACTGGATTTTAAAAATTTTTCTTTAGAAGATTTACAAAATCTTGAAGATGTGGGGCCTAAAGTTGCAGGTAGCATTCACCACTTCTTCAGCAATAGAAACAATATTGAAATGCTGGAGCAATTAGAAAAACTTGGGCTACAGTTAAAAAATCCAAAGAAAGAACATACTGCGGCTGGTAGCAATTTGCAAGGGCAAACATTCTTATTCACCGGCACATTACCTACTCTTAAGCGTAGTGATGCCGAAGCAATGGCGGAAGCAAATGGCGGACAAATACTCAGTGGTGTTAGTGCCAAGCTGAACTATCTTGTTGTAGGTGAAGACGCTGGAAGTAAATTAGAGAAAGCAAAAAAGATAAATACCGTCCGGATTATATCTGAAGCCGAGTTCCTTCAAATCATTGGTAAGAAATAATATTTGTTATCCATTTCTTTTTTTAACTTAGTAGAGATACAAACTTCCTGCTCTGATAACCTCCACGTACCGCCGTTATTAACTGCAACCTGACCCTGGCTAAAAAAATTTTTATGATAAAAAAAATAGCCGGCGAAACCTGGAAACCGCTAACGTTTTCCGGTTGGAGGCAACTACGCAACCGCTATGCAGTTTCTAGCAAGGGACGAATAGCCAGTTATAAAAAAGAAGTGCTGGAAGATGGAAAACTTTTGAACGGTTCGCTTACAACCGGCTACCGCACTCTCAATCTGCATCGTCCTAACAATAAAGGCACACTTTATATTCACAGGGAAATGGCACATATTTTTTTAACCAAACCTTCAGCGCAACATAAATACGTAATTCACCGCAATCATAATAAACTTGACAATAATATGGGCAATCTTCGTTGGGTTACTTTACAACAGATGATTGCTCACCAGCAGCAGAGTCCTGCCAAGATCGCTTATAAAATAAAACAAGCTAATCGTACACAGGGGCTGAAGCTTTCGGCAACGCAGGTAAAAAAAATAAAAACTATTCTTAACAGCAAAGACCGCAACATCACTATCAAAAAACTGGCAGAAAAATATAATGTTAGTGAAATGACTTTATACAGAATTAAAAGCGGAGAAAATTGGGGAAGAATATAAAACCCTGTCCCTAAGGGTTACTTAGGCCTATCTTTCACTTCTTTTTGAAGTATTGTTTAAAGCAAGATGTCTCCTATTTTTGGAAAAAGAATGATCATGCTGCAATCTTCTACTATTAAATTCCTAAAAGATTTAAAAAAGAATAATAACAAACCCTGGTTTGATAACAACAGGAAAGCATACGAAACTGCAAAAGCAGATTTTACAAATTTCATTCAGGCAGTAATTGATCAGCATGGAAAGAAAGACACCTCGATAAAAAATATTATTGCCAAAGATTGTCTCTTTCGCATCAACAGGGATGTACGCTTTGCGAAAGATAAATCTCCCTATAAGTCAAACTTTGGAGCCAGCATTAATAGAAGTGGAAGAAAAGCTGAGCATTCCGCGGGGTATTATTTCCAGGTTCAGCCAAACAGAAATTTTGCTGGTGGAGGTATCTGGATGCCGGAACCCAATGAATTGAAAAAAGTACGACAAGAGATTGACTATAATTTTGCCGACTTCAAAAAAATAATTAGTTCTAAGAAATTCAAATCAGTTTATGGCGACCTTGATAGAAGTGAAGAATTTTTACTTCGTCGTGTACCCAAAGGATATGAAACTAATAATCCTGCTGGTGATTACCTGAAATTGAAAAGTTTTGTTGCGATATCTTTTTTTACTGATGTCGATCTCACATCAAAAGACCTCGTAAAAAAAACGGTTGCAGCTTTTGAAGCACTGCAACCGATGATAGAATTTATAAATAAAAGTATGGAGTAAAATTAAAGTAGCTTTTTCGATAGCATATACTCTGCAATCTGTACGGCATTAGTTGCAGCACCTTTTCTTAAATTATCCGAAACCACCCACATATTGAGTGTATTTGCCTGTGATTCATCACGGCGAAGCCTTCCTACAAACACTTCATCTTTTTCATGTGCATCCATTGGCATTGGGTAGTGTTGTGTAGCATCATCATTCTGTATTATAATACCCGGCGCAGCTGCTAATAGTGATTTCAATTCTGTTAAATCAAAATCCTTTTCAAATTCCACATTTACACTTTCGCTATGGCCGCCCATTACCGGAATTCGAACTGTAGTAGCTGTTACCCGGATAGAATCATCCCGCATAATTTTACAAGTCTCTTTCACCATTTTCATTTCTTCTTTGGTATATCCGTTTTCTAAAAACACATCAATCTGCGGAATAACATTCAGGTCAATCGGGTATTTATAAGCCATCGGATGCTCTTTATCCACTCCTTTTACAGCCCGTTCTCTTTCTCCCATCAATTGCTCAACAGCTTTTACTCCCGTTCCTGTTACACTTTGATAAGTACTCACCACTACTCTTTTAATTTTATACTTTGCATGCAGTGGTTGCAGGGCTACTACCATTTGTATAGTAGAGCAGTTAGGGTTTGCTATAATAAAATCATCGGCCGTTAACGCATCTGCATTTACTTCCGGCACTACTAACTTTTTGGTGGGGTCCATTCTCCAGGCACTGCTGTTATCAATTACTTTAATGCCTGCTTCAGCAAATCTTGGTGCCCACTCTAATGATGTAGCACCGCCAGCTGAAAAAATTGCAACTGCAGGCTTAGCAGCAATACCATCAGCCATACTAACCACCTTATACTTCTTGCCCTTAAATTCAACTTCCTTTCCTACTGATCTTTCTGATGCCACCGGAATTAATTCCGTTACCGGAAAATTTCTTTCTGCCAATACCTGTAACATTTTGGTGCCCACTAATCCTGTGGCTCCTACAACTGCAACTTTCATTTACCTTTTATTTTTAGAATGAATAATCAATTTACTATCTCCTGGCTTTCCCTTCTATTGATGGAGTATAAAAAAGAGGCCTTCCATTTAGGAAGGCCTGCAAAATTTTTATGTTGATACACACATAACGCTGCAAACCTCCCTCAGGGATGTTTCTTATTGCGTTTCGTATGTTTCGTTGTTGCCATGATGATTGCAAAAATAAGCGGATGAACCCTATATCCCAAACAATCAACAAAAAAAATAGCGAATTGAATATATTACAACCGTTTGTTTTAACTTGATATAATGAAAGCAGTCTTACCGCTATTATTTGCTATTCTGTTGCCATCTTTTTTAATGGCGCAAAACAGGTATGATGTAGTGATAGATGAAATAATGGCCGATCCAACTCCACAAATTGGAATGCCCACCAACGAGTGGATCGAACTAAAAAATACAACCACTGCACCTATTAACTTACAAAACTGGCGGATTGGTGATGCTACCGGCCAGAGCGGACCGATGCCAAGTTTTATTCTACCCCCTGATGGTTATGTAATTATTTGTACAGGCAGTGCTGTTGCAGCAATGTCTGTCTTTGGGCCTGTAATTTCAGTTACCAGTTTTCCCTCATTGGACAATGATGGTGACCAACTTTTTTTGCGGGCTGCTAATGGAAGAACCATTCATGCAGTTAATTATACATCTGGCTGGTATCAGAATGAGGTAAAGAAAGATGGAGGCTGGACATTAGAAATGATTGACACAAAAAATCCATGTGCCGGTGGCAACAACTGGAAGGCATCAATAAATACAGCCGGGGGAACACCAGGAGCAAAAAATTCTATTGATGCTATAATTAATGATGCAACAGCGCCACAACTAAAAAGAGCTTATACTACAGATAATACAACAATAATAGTAGTGTATGATGAGCCGGTTGATAGTTTAGCCGGTGCTACATTAGCCAACTATTCAATTGATGGCGGATTAACACTTAGCAGCGCTACAACGTTGGCTCCATTATTTAATTTAGTTCAATTGAAAACAACCGGGCCACTCATTGCCAATACGATTTATAATATTACCGCAAGCAACATTACAGATTGTAAAGGAAATACCATTGGTATAGCCAATAAAGCAAAAGTAGGCTTGCCTTCTGATGCGGCACCGGGTGAATGGATAATAAATGAAATACTATTCAACCCAAAATCGAATGCCTTTGACTTTGTAGAGTTTTATAACAACAGCAATAAAATATTTGATGCGTCGAAATTATATATTGCCAATCGCAATAGTAGCGGCATTATTGGTTCCATCAAACCATTAAGCACAGTACCTCATTATATTTTTCCTGGTGATTATATTGTTGAAACAGAAGATGCGGATAATTTATCGTTACAATATCTTGTTCAAAATCCGGATAATGTATTTATAGTTAGCTCTCCGCCTTCATTTCCCGACGATGAGGGTACCGTAGTCGCTTTAAATTTTCAGGGCAATGTTGTTGATGAAGTAAAATATAATGACGACTGGCATTTTAAACTTATCGACAATGACGAAGGTGTTTCGTTAGAAAGAATTGATCCGTCTGGTATTTCGCAAGATGAAAATAATTGGCATAGTGCTGCTTCAACTGCTGGCTACGGAACACCCACCTATAAAAATTCGCAGTATAAATTATTAACTGCAATTGATGCAACTATACAGGCAACACCAAAAATATTTTCTCCTGATAATGATGGCCGGGATGATATTACCACTATTCAATATGAAGTAACAGAATCAGGCTATATAGCCAACATCACTATTTTTGACGCTGTGGGAAGACCTGTTCGCAATTTAGTTCGAAATGGAACATTGGGTTTGAAGGGTTATTGGAACTGGGATGGCTTAAATGATACAGGGAATAAATTACCCATAGGTACGTATATAATCTTCACAGAAATATTTAATCTGCAGGGTAAAAAACAACAATTTAAAAATACTGCAGTACTTGCAAGGAAAATAAATTAATAAGCCTCTATAATATTTCAGAGGCTTATTGTATCAAAAAATAATCCTACCCAAGTTCGATTTCAAAACTCACTAAATCTTTAAACTCTTGCATACGTTCATTGATATCCTCTTTTGTTACTTCTTTTAATCTTGTTGGACCAAATTTTTCTACACAAAAACTTGCCATTGCTGAACCCACGATAATTGCCCGCTTCATATTTTCAAAAGAGATGTCGCCTGTTTTTGCCAGGTGACCCATAAAGCCCCCAGCGAATGTATCACCAGCTCCTGTTGGATCAAATACTTCTTCTAATGGTAGGGCAGGTGCAAAAAACACACTATCATGATCAAACAATAAAGCACCATGCTCTCCTTTTTTAATGATGAGATACCTTGGGCCCATTGTTAAGATCTTCTTGGCCGCCTTCACTATGGAATATTCACCGGTTAATTGTCTTACTTCGGCATCATTTACCATCAGCATATCTACATGTTTCAACACTTCTTTCAACCCATCTAATGCTATTTCCATCCAAAAGTTCATGGTGTCCATTACAATCAACTTCGGCCTTGTTTTCAGTTGGTTGATTACACTTAATTGAACATCTGGCGAAAGATTACCCAGCATCAGGAACTCTGCCCCCTGGTAACTGTCTGGTACTTTTGGATTAAAATCAGCCAATACATTCAGATCGGTAATCAAGGTGTCCCGGCTGTTCATATCTTCATGGTAGCGGCCACTCCAGAAGAATGATTTCTTATCAGGTACAATTTCCACTCCTTCCAGTTGAACGCCTCTTTTTTTCAGGTCTTCCATTTCTTCCTTTGGATAATCGTACCCTACAATAGATATCTGCTGTACCGGTTTTACAAAATTGCTGGCTGCATAGGCCACATACGTAGCAGAGCCTCCTATAATTTTTTCTGTTTTTCCGAAAGGTGTTTCTATAGCATCAAAAGCCATGGTACCAACTGCAATAAGCGACATAATAAATATCAGATTAAGTTTTATAGAAAAGCCGGGAGTGAACTCCTGACTAATTAAAAGGCGTGCAAACCTACATGAAATTTACCTACCTGAAAAAACCATTTACCAATAACATCGGTCTCTTTACCTATTCGTTTATTATCTTTGACTATGGTCAAAGCAGTAAGAAAAAAAGCATCCAAAAAAGAATTGATTCTTCGCCGGGCGGCAGCTATGTTCCGTGAAAAAGGGTTTGCTGCTACTTCAATGAGAGACCTGGCAGAAATGGTAGGCATTGAAGCCGCCAGTTTGTATAACCATATCCGGTCGAAAAATGAAATACTCGAAGCCATTTGCTTTGATGTAGCTAACATTTTCAACACTAATATCGAAACCATTGAAGCAAGTAATCAAAAATCGATTGGCAAGATTGACAACCTGCTTCGTTTTCATATTCGCCAGATGATCGAAAATTATGAAGAAGTATATGTCAGTGACAGAGAATGGAAACATTTAGATGAACCTTATCTCTCAAATTTTCAAACCCAGCGACGTAACTATCGCAAAAAATTCGCTGCTATAATTGAAGATGGTATTGCCAAAAATGAGATACGGAAAATAGATGCTCCTACCGCCGTTTTAATAATTCTCCATGCCGTAAGTGGCATCGAAAGCTGGCATCGCAGCAAAGCAAAAATCAATGCACAGGAATTAGAAGACAATATGGTGATGATAATGATTGATGGCTTACGAAAACACTCCTGATCTATGTCCATACATTTTCACCAGCTCACTGTAAAAGAGGTAAGGAAAGAAACAGAAGATTGTGTTTCAGTACTGTTTGAAATTCCCGACAACTTAAAAAAAGATTTTCTTTTTCAACAAGGGCAAAGTCTTACCATGCGAAAGATGTTGAACAACGAAGATATTCGCCGCACTTATTCTATCTGTAGTTCTCCCCTGGATAATGAGTGGAGAGTCGCTATCAAAAAAGTGGATGGCGGTTTATTCTCATCTTTTGCCAATACGGATTTAAAGAAAGGCGATGTATTAGAAGTAATGCAACCAGTTGGAAAGTTTTATGTTGCATTAGATCCTTCGCATAAGAAAAATTACCTGGCTATTGCTGCCGGCAGCGGCATTACTCCGCTATTATCTATTATAAAAACTACTTTGCGAACAGAGCCTCAAAGCTGTTTTACATTGATCTATGGAAATAAAAATCGCAGTTCTATAATTTTTTTTGAAGAACTGGAAGGACTAAAGAACAAATACTTGCAGCGATTTAACTTCATCAATATACTTAGCCGGGAACGGACTGATGCAACAATTAATTTTGGAAGAATTAATGCTGACAAGTTAAATGAGCTGGAAAAACTAGTTGACTATTCATCTTTCAATGAAGCCTTTATTTGCGGACCGGAAGAAATGATTTTCACCGCAAAAGATTATTTAGAAGCGAAAGGCATTGATAAAAAGAAAATACATTTTGAACTGTTTACTACCCCGGGGCAGAAAAAGTCGGGAGTTGTTAGTCGGGAGTCGGGAGTTGACAGCGGACCGAAAAGTAAAATTTCCATAAAGTTGGATGGAAGAAGTTTTGATTTTGATTTATCCTTGACCAGCGATATAACTATATTGGATGCTGCATTGAAACAGGGAGCTGATTTACCTTTTGCCTGCAAAGGTGGTGTATGTTGTACATGCAAAGCGAAATTATTGGAAGGACAAGTAAGCATGGATGTTCATTGGGGATTGGAAGATGAAGAAGTGGAGCAAGGTTATATTCTTACTTGCCAGGCTCATCCCACAACAGAAAAAGTGGTAGTTGATTTTGATATAAAATAATCGTAATTCTAAAACCACTCATATGACGGTCAGAAAAATCACCCCACTTAAAAATGAAAAATGGGCACTTATAAGAGGGCGAAAATCTGCGTACGGTGAAAAATATGCAATTAGCAATTATGGACGTCTTGCTAAGTTTACAGATGATATAAAAACGGGTTCACTACTAAAAGGTAGTTTGCAAGAGGGTTATCCTATTTGGAGATATATATCAAATGGAGTGTATGGACATGCATTGCTACATAAACTTGTTGCTAAATATTTTTTACCTAAACCATCGGCTTCCCAAAAAATTATTATTCATCTTAATTTTAAAAAAACCGACAATCATTATAAAAATTTACAATGGGTATCGATGGCAGTTTCCATTTTGCATCAGCAAAACAATCCGGCTGTAATAAGAGCTAAACAACTGATGCGAAAAAACATTGCCAACGGCGGGTATAATACAAAGCTTACAGTTGCTAAAGTACATTATATAAGAAAAGCTCTTGAAAAAGGAAAAACACTCAGAGAACTAGCCGCTAAATTTAAAGTGAGTGATATGCAAATACACCGGATTAAAACAGGTGAAAACTGGAGAAGTGTACGATAAATTTTTTCTGTCAAACTATTAAGCCTTCGTTATTGTTATAGTGCAATATTTTATCCATTTACTAATATGATTCTTGTTTGAACACACTTACTGTAGTGTTCTTCTCAGCCTCGTTGTACAGTACTTGTATAAATACAAATCCGTCTCCCACAGCAACTAGGCCTCCTTCGTAATCTTCTTTTATTACCATTTTATTGTTGAGGGATTTTGCTCTAATCAATAATCGCAATTCAGATTTTATTCTCGGGAATGTTGTTGACTTTGGTGTAGGGATATTAATTCTAAATGACCACGGATAAGTTTGTTTTGGCGACTCTACAATATTTAGAGTAAAGTCTCCCATTTTAGGTAATGTAGCAATATGATAGATTCCTCCATACTCATCTTTCTTTTCCTCTCCTTTGAAATAAGCTACAGAATCATGCATTACAAGATCCATCATTCTATTTAATGACGAGCTTTTTAAAATTGTTGACTGTGCCTCAGCGCAGAAGGAGTACAAAGAAATCATCCCCAATAAAAAATATTTACCCATACATAGATTTTAAATAAAGCAATTATAACAAATTAGTACTTACCAATAAATACCCAATTCCGGGTACAGAAACCCTTAACACAACACCTTATTTTTATTGTAAATTATTAAACTTCCAATTTATCTATCGCATCAAAACTGTGTAGATAGGAAGGCAGTATAGATTTAGTAGACGATACTTTTGTTGAGTTGTAAATACCTTCTATATGGTAGGATTGGGTTGAACAGCAAACTTTGCTACCAGAATTTCCGGCGGACCTGCCTCCCTGGTATCTCACAACAGAGCTAATAAAAATAGTTTTTTTCATGGTTATACTAAAAGGCTGCTTTTATTGGCGGCCTTTTTAATTCCTGTTAAAGCCTCTTCTTTCCTCAACAATCTACGCAAACAGGCGTTAGTTTTAGTAAGTTTGTAACCTAAATTAAACGCTATGCCTGTTCAGAATTTTGAACAAATATTTCAGCAAAAGATCGACAGCGAAACGAAGATCGAACCGAAAGACTGGATGCCGGATGCGTATCGCAAAACGAATATCCGCCAGATCAGTCAGCATGCCCATAGCGAAATAGTTGGTATGTTGCCCGAAGGCAATTGGATTTCAAGGGCTCCCTCATTAAAAAGAAAAGCCATTCTTATTGCCAAAGTACAAGATGAAGCAGGTCATGGTTTGTATTTATATTCTGCGGCCGAAACATTGGGCATGAGCCGTGAAGAAATGATCAATGACCTGCACAGCGGTAAAGCAAAATACTCTTCTATATTTAACTACCCCACACTTACCTGGGCAGATATGGGTGCTGTTGGTTGGCTGGTTGACGGTGCTGCTATTTTGAATCAAGTAATGTTATGCAGAACATCATACGGTCCTTATGCAAGAGCTATGGTTAGAATTTGCAAAGAAGAAAGTTTTCATCAACGCCAGGGCTTTGAAACACTATTGGTTTTATCAAAAGGAACTGCTGAGCAAAAAGCCATGTGCCAGGATGCGATTAACAGATGGTGGTGGCCATCACTTATGATGTTTGGGCCAAAAGATGCTGAAAGCACCAACAGCGACCAAAGCATGAAGTGGAAAATAAAAAGAAAAACGAATGATGAACTGCGTCAACAATTTATAGATATGATTGCCGAGCAAGTAAAAGTTTTAGGAATGACATTACCTGACCCGGCATTAAAATGGAACGCAATAAGAAATCATTATGATTCCGGAGAAATTGATTGGAGTGAATTCTGGAATGTAGTAAAAGGAAACGGCCCTTGCAACAAGCAACGATTAGACGCAAGACGTAAAGCACACGAAGAAGGTCAATGGGTAAGAGAGGCGGCAATGGCATTTGCGGAAAAGAGAAAATCAAAACAGAAAGCAGCTTAACCCTACTAAAGCAGTAACAATGAAAAATTTTATTAGAAAATTTTACTACGGAGATATTCCGGAAGAGAAAGCTGGTGGCGGTTCTTATCAAACCGTAAATGATACAACAAATTGGCCTTTGTGGGAAGTATTCATCCGGAGTAAACAAGGACTTGACCATAAACATGCCGGCAGCCTTCATGCTGCTGATGCACAAATGGCAATTGAAAATGCAAGAGATGTATATACCAGAAGAATGGAAGGTGTAAGCATTTGGGTGGTGGAAAGTAAATATATAACTGCCTCCAACCCTGAAGAAGCTGGCGAATTATATGAACCGGCAGTTGATAAAATTTACCGGCACCCTACTTTTTATCAACTACCTGATGAAGTAAACCACATGTAACCACTGATTCAACGGATTAAACGATTTGAATGATGAACTCCTTATTGATTGATTATACATTGCACTTAGCAGATACCACACTAATTCTTTCGCAAAGAAATGCAGAATGGTGTGGCCATGGACCCATATTGGAACAGGATATTGCTATCACTAATATTTCGTTGGATTTGTTAGGGCAATCAAGAAATTTTTATCAGTATGCTGCTACATTAATTGGAGGTGAAGCCACCGAAGATTCGCTGGCCTACTTAAGAAAAGAAAGAGAGTTTAAAAATCTATTATTAGTAGAACAAGCCAATGGCGATTGGGGTCAAACGATCTTACGTCAATATTTATACAGCCAGTTTCAATACTTACTGTTTGAAAAATTACAGCAATGTAATGATGAGCAATTAGCTGCTATTGCCGCAAAATCTATAAAAGAAACTGCCTATCATGTAAGATGGAGCAGTGAATGGGTAATTCGATTGGGAGATGGCACAGAAGAAAGCCATACAAGAATGTTAAAAGCCATTGATGAATTGTGGAGATACACAGGTGAAATGTTTGTGCCTGCAGCTTACGAAACTATTGTTGAAGTTTCATTACTAAAAAATGAATGGCAACAAAAAGTAACAAACATTTTTACAGAAGCTAATTTACAAATTCCTGAAAAAGCATTTATGCAAAACGGTGGTAAGGATGGAATTCATACCGAACAACTTGGCTATATACTTACTGACTTACAATATTTACAAAGAGCATATCCGGGTGCGGAATGGTAAATACCCCAACCATATCAAAAGACCATATTTGGTCAATACTTGAAACTGTAACCGACCCGGAAGTTCCTGTTCTTACCATTACCGATTTAGGAATAGTTAGAGATGTGAAAATTACCGGCAACGTAATCGAAGTCATTATTACTCCTACTTACACAGGCTGCCCCGCCATGGATATGATTGCCATGAATATTAAACTGGCGTTAATTGAAAATGGTTTTCAACATATAAAAATTACATCTGTTCTTTCACCGGCATGGACAACTGATTGGATGAGCGAAGAAGGAAAAAGAAAATTGAAAGAATACGGTATTGCGCCACCCAATCCACGGCAACAAGTTTGCAATAATGATTTATTTGCTCCTGCAGAAGCTGTACAATGTCCGCTTTGTAATTCACATCACACACACCGTATTAGTGAGTTTGGCAGCACCGCCTGCAAATCTTTATACCAGTGTGATGATTGCAAAGAGCCGTTTGATTATTTTAAATGCCATTGATAAATTTTTGATTGCCGGTTTTAGCATTTAGATTTGGTATCTATCATTAATTAAAGCAATTCAACATGTCTTCTATCCTTTTCGAAATAAAAAACTCTATCGGTTTTATTACTTTAAACCGGCCTGACAAACTCAATTCTTTTAACCGTGAAATGGCATTGCTAATGCAGGACGCATTGGATAAATGCAAGGAGAATGCTGTTCGCTGTGTTTATATAACCGGAGCAGGTAAAGCATTTAGTGCCGGGCAGGATTTGGCAGAAGTGGTAGATCCTGACGGGCCCGGTATGCAAAGAATATTGAGCGAACATTATAATCCTATTGTAACAAGAATAAGAAAATTAGAAAAACCAGTTGTGGCAGCTATAAACGGAGTAGCTGCAGGTGCCGGTGCCAATATTGCTTTATGTTGTGATGTAGTGGTAGCAGCAGAAACTGCTTCTTTTATCCAGGCCTTTTCTAAAATTGGTTTAATACCAGACAGTGGCGGCACATTTACCCTGCCAAGATTAATTGGCTGGCAAAAAGCATCGGCATTAATGATGCTGGGAGAAAAAGTTTCTGCTACAGATGCTGAAAAGATGGGAATGATCTACAAAGTATTTTCCGCAGACGCATTTGAGGAGAACGCATTACTAATTGCACATTACCTTGCCAAAATGCCTACAAAAGGATTAGCCTATACAAAACTAGTATTGAATAATTCTGTAATCAATTGCTGGGAAGAACAATTACAGGATGAAGATATTTTTCAGCAGCGGGCTGCTCAAACAGCCGATTATAAAGAAGGTGTGCAGGCATTTCTGGAAAAACGACAACCAAATTTCAAAGGCGAATAAACCATTGATTATTTTGATTAAATATTTTCTATGAACCACGAAAAAGATAAACTTGCTAATGCTGTTGTATCTCATATGATGGAGCATGACCTTTTTTCTCAATGGCTCGGGATTGAAGTATTGGAGATAAAAGAAGGTTACAGTAAAATTAGAATGACGGTGCGAAAAGAAATGATCAACGGTTTTGGAATTGTTCATGGCGGTATAGCATTTTCATTAGCTGATAGTGCTTTTGCATTTGCCTGCAACAACAGAAATGTTTTATCTGTTGCACTAGACACTTCTATTAATTTCATTAAGCCGGTTCATATAGATGATATATTAATGGCTGAAGCACAAGAATTGCATAATGGAAAGTCAACCGGGTTGTATCATATTAATATTACCAATCAGAAAAATCATGCGATAGCAATATTTAAAGGATTATGTTATAGAACAGACAAGTCATTAATTTCCCAATAATCATTTCTAATCCTGTTAATCTTAGTTCTATATGTTCTACGAATTCAAAGGAATCAAACCCGTTGTACATGAATCATCATTCATTCATCCGCAAGCAGCCGTAACGGGCAATGTAATAATTGGCAAAGATTGTTATATAGGACCCGGCGCAGCATTGCGGGGAGATTGGGGTCAGATTATTTTGGAAAACGGCTGCAATGTGCAGGAGAATTGTACCATTCATATGTTTCCCGGTATAACTGTACTATTAAAAGAAGGTGCCCACATAGGGCATGGCGCTATTATTCATGGTGCTACTATCGGCAAGAATTGCCTGGTGGGTATGAATGCTGTAGTTATGGATAATGTGCAGTTAGGTGATGAATGTATTGTAGGGGCATTGACTCTGATTAAAGAAGGAGAAATAATTCCTGCCAGAAGTGTAGTAGCTGGCAATCCCGGAAAGATTATTAAAGAAGTAAGCGATGAAATGATTGACTGGAAAACGGAAGGAACAAAAATATATCAACAATTACCCGCACAATGCCGCAGTGGTCTAATACCATGTGAGCCGCTTAGAGAACTGTCTGCCAATAATATAGATAATAACACTAGTTACAAAACCTGGAAGCAACGTAACCTGTAAGTCATTTTTTGCGGTTTTTCTAAAAAAAACTGCAACATCGTTTGCATAAATGGATTACAGTTATTAGTTTCGTTGCCCAATCTAAATTTCCACTCCTCCAAAAAGACCATAGAACAAAGTTCCAATCTATTCCTCATTTGAAGCCTCTGAGTCTCAAATCCTATTGATATGCTGTTCCAACTCCTCTAAAGCCCAATGGTTTAGCATTTACTATTATTTATAACATAAAAATCTCAGAGCATGAAAAAATTTACTTTTAAAGGGCTTTTTGCCATTTTATTACTTGTTGTATTCTCCGCAAACTCTTCCGCACAAGCTGTAACTGCAACTCCAGCAAACATTATGAAACCACTTGCTGGTAACACTGTTTCAGTTTTTATTGATAGAACAGGTACATGGGCTGCCGGAACATATGTATGGACAGTTGACAATCCAACAGGTGTAACTATTGGTGCTTTTAGTCAAACTGGTGGAGCTGCTGGTGATGTTACTGTTACCTTTTCTTCTGCTGCCAACGGTGTCTATACATTTACGTTAACGAGAGGTGCAACAGTGCGTTCTGTTACAATTACGCTAAACAATATTCTTGCATCAGTTGCCAACGACAGCACTACCGGAAACAGAGGCCAATGGGCTGGTGGCTTTTTGGCTAACCTTGGTGTATTAGCGGGTAACGCCAATGGTCAAAAAAACATGTTTGATTTTGGCCTTACAGAAAGAGTTTCTGCGGTGGCTATAAACCAAGCCGGATTTATATATTACATTGAAAACATTGACAACAATAATGGCTCAGTAACAGTAAGAGCCCGTACATCAACAGGAACAGGTGGTGGAATTATAGGTACTCTAGATCTTAATGCCGGAGGAGGAAATGATCTTGGGTTCGTTCGTTTAGGAGTTGATGTTACTGGTGTTTGCTGGATACTTGCTGGCGATGGCACCACTATTTATCTTGCCAGATTTACAACAAATGGTACCACAGCTGCTCCCATAACTTTAGTTAGTTCTAATGTACCATTTGGGCCTAATAGCGGCGATGCAAGTCTTTTCCAGAATGGCGATTTGGCATTTATTGCAAATGGAACCATGTTTATACTCGCCAATGATGGAGCAGCTTCTCCAACTTCTACTGCAATTTTCACCTTAAATCCAACTGCTGTTACACCAACATTAAATAGAAAATTCTTTGTATTAGATAACTTAGGGGCCGCTTTTGTTGGAACTGTGAATGGTGCAGCTTTTGACCTTCAAGGCAATCTATACATATCGGCTGCAGATGGATTGTATTTTATTGATCAAAATTCTGTTATTGGTAATAGTACTGTTCAGGCTGATTTGGTTCATTCAGTTGTTGGTTTAACAGACCTTGGTTCAAATGTTTGGCCTACCCAATCTACTTTACCTGTTGATCTAATCAGCTTTGCTGGTGCATACAGCAACCAAAAAACTAATCTTAACTGGGTAACTGAAAACTTACAGGACTTTGATCGTTTTGAAGTGGAGCGCAGCTCTGATGGAAGCAATTTTGCTACTGTTGCTACTAAAGCTCCGGTACCAACTGCAGCCAGAACTACCTACTTACATACAGATGATCTATCTGCAGTAAATGGTACTGTATTCTACTATCGCCTTAAAATGATAGACCTGAACGGCCAGTTTAAATACAGCAATGTAATTCTGGTACGTAAAGAAAGTAATGTAAAAGGTATCCGCATCAACCCGAACCCGGTTGTTACTGGTGGTGTAGCTACTTTACGTTTTGAAGCAAGTGCTAAAGGTGTTGTAGAATTCAGAATCGTTGATATGGCGGGTCGCATTGTATTGAAGCAGCAGAACAATGTTGCAGAAGGTATCAACAGCGTTCCGGTTAACAGCCTTGATCGTTTGCAGCCTGGTACATATATTTTGCAAATGAATGATGGTACAACAATACAATCAACCAAGTTCATCGTAGCACAATAATATTTCAACTAAAAAGGGATGGGTTTCTCCATCCCTTTTTTCTCCTTTTCATTTTTATTTATAACCCTGCCCTGTAGGACAAACCTTATAGAAGATTCAGCACCGTTATGGATAAATGAAAGACTGATAGATGATACATGCTCAGGGTTTTTATACCTTGAACCCCTTTGGCCCATGCGGAGGGGTTTTTTATTTACCCGCCGTAGCCATTGCGAAGGAGGGTTTTCCGCCGTAGCTATAACGGAGGAGGGTTTCCCGCCGAAGCTTTAGCGAAGGCGGATAAATTATATAAGCTCAGGTGCAAAAAGACAAGCAAATTATGCCAAGTTTCATTGGGGAAGGATTTACTACACGCAACTTCTTTCGCATAGCACAAAAGAAAATCTATAATAAATGTGTAATTCAATAATAAAGAATGAATAATAAAAATTTTGTTCACTCTTATTTAATGATTTGAAAAAAAGATTAAACTTTTTTTCAAAAATCGTAAAATTACCTTGCAAGTATTACGTTGGGTTTTTACTTTTACATCACTTCAGAATTCGTACCTATACAAGAGCCACATTAATCAGCGTCATACGTACGCATCCACCCTTTCTACTGCAAAACCCCAAACGAATTTTAATTTTTGTATTACCCATATAGGGTCCAATCCTGCATAAAGCCAACGGTTTATTATCCTCTATACCAAAACCACCACGGTTACGGAGTTATTTATTTTTTAATCATAAACCCTTGAGCATGAAAAAAATTACTACTTTAAGGAAGCTACTTCCTTTCATCCTTTTACTGGCTATAAGCATTAATGCCAACGCACAAAATGCACCTATTGGTTGTAATGGCCAGTTCTTTGTAACACATGGCGACAATGGGACTGCAACCTCGCCAACCTCTGTCAAAAAGCTATCATTCTCGGGCAGTATAATTACGCCAAGCGTTTTTAATACGGATCCAGCTGCTATTGGTTATAATGCTATAGGCATTAATCCATTAGATGGATATATGTATGGTTTGCGCTACCCTACTGCCGGCAACAGACCCCGCTTGATAAGAGTTGGTAGTGGCACTCCGTCAAACGTGGTTGATCTCGGAGAAGTATCCAACGGAGGTGGCAACCTTGCAGATGAAGATATTGCCTATGCAGGCTGTTTTGATGCTGCCGGTGCTTTCTTTTTTATAACTGATGCTAATGAAATGTATAGAATAACTGGTAATAATTTTCCTACAACCAGTATTACTACAACATTTATAGGCAACTCAAACGGGGGTGGTACGGGGACCAATTTTTTTGTAGATATAGCTGTTGACCCGGTAAGTGGTACTATGTACGGAGTAACTTTTAACAGAAGGCTCTGTACTATCAATAAAACAACAGGTGCGGTCACTTTTGTAGCTACTCATGCCGGCACTGAATATATAGCATCGTTGTTTTTTGACGAGGTAGGTAATTTATATGGCTACCGCCAAAATGGGGATTTTTTCCTCATTAATAAAACAACAGCCGTATTAACACCCGCCGGAACAGGCCCTGCTTATACTTATGCTGACGGTTGCAGTTGCAGCTTTGGTCGTGTATTTCATGATATTACTTCTCAAAAAGGTATTTGCCCTGGTCTTGGTGGAATAACTAACCCTGAGTGGGATATAACAGTAGCTGTTACCAATCAAACCAGCAGTGCTAAAACCGGACTTACTTACACTTTAGAAATACCAAGTAACCGCTTTTCTATGATTGAAACACCTGCAGTTATTGCAGCCCGGTTGTTTACGGCAGGACTAATTCCGGCAAATAATCCGGCGCTGGTTACACTATCAACAGTGGCACCTGCAGCGGGAGCTACAAAAAATAAAATAGTTGTAACATCATTTCAAACGGGTGCAGCCGGAAGTACAGTTAACTTTACATTGAAATTAAAGGTGGTAACGCTGGGCGGTGCTTATGCACCTGTTCCATTACAATCTACCATTAGTGGATTGCCGGTGTTGATAGGTTCAAGTGATTTATCAAATGATCCAACAACTGCTGCACCAGATGATCCTACGGTTATTACTTTCTGCCCGAATATTACCTTACCTGTCAACCTGCTTAGCTTTACCGGCTCTTACAAAAATGGTATTACCCACCTTAACTGGGTTGCAGAAAACCAGATTAATTTCTCTTACTATGATGTAGAACGTAGTATCGATGGTAATAATTTCAGCAGTATTAGTCTTAAATCAGCACAGGGAAATAGTACTTCAAAAGAATATTATATACATAATGATGATTTGAATGCTGAGTCCAATAAAGTTTTCTATTACCGCCTTAAAATGGTTGATATTGATGGCTCTTTCAAATACAGCAATATAATTGTGGTACGGAAAGAAGCTAAAGGCTTAATTGGTATAACCATTAATCCTAATCCTGTAGTTAGCAATAACACTGCTACAGTGAGATTTGAAGCCACAGCAAAAGGAGCAGTTGACTTCACAGTGGTAGATATGGCTGGCCGTGCTGTATTAAAACAACAAAACAATATTACAGAAGGTGCCAATAGTGTTGCCCTTGCTAAACTTGATCGTTTGCAACCTGGCTTTTATGTTTTGCAGATGAATGATGGTACTTCGGTACAAACTATCAAGTTTGTGATTTCGAAATAATATTTCTAAAAAACTACTAAGGGGATGGCCTTGTGTCATCCCCTCTTTTCCAGCCTCAACATAGTACCCTGTTATTTTAATAAAGGAGGGAGTTGCTCAAAGACGAATAATATTATGATTAGTAAATCAGACGATCATGCTCAGGGTTTTTAGACCTTGAACCCCTCTGGCACATGCGGAGGGGTTTTTTATTTACCTGCCGTAGCCATAGCGGAGGATGGTTTTCCGCCGAAGCTTTAGCGAAGGCGGATTATCCGCACCATCAAACCAAGTCAGATTATCCAAAGCCAAACCAAAGCGAAATTACCCGTAACCCCTAGAAAAGCAATTTATCCTCCTGTCTTCAATGGCAAGTTTCTCCCGCCAAAACCACCCATAAAAATTTCTTTTTGCAGCCACCAAATAGTTGTAATTTAATTGTCGCTTAATAATCTAAAACCTTAGTGTATGAGAAAAAGTTTACCTATTCTTTCCCTCTTTTCTGCCACTTTATTAGCTTCCTCCTCTATCAACGCTCAGCAAACTGATCGTTTTGCATATGCCGTTACGGATATGCAACAACAAGGTGGTAACTGGAGTTTTTTACGAAAACTAAATCTGCAAACCGGCGAGTATAGCCCTGTATTACTAAATGGTAATGATGTTTCACTTCTGGCCTATAATGCAGCAACAAAAAAACAATTAACTGCCCCGGTTACAGATGCTATTTATGGCAGCGCAGCCAATGCTGCTTTTGGTACCGGTGTAGCCGCAATGGCGTTCGATAAAAAAAATAATCGCCTTTATTACACTCCCATGTTGATAGACCAGTTACGTTACCTGGATTTAAAAACGATGAAAGTGTTTTTTGTAACCGATCGTTCTTTTACCGGCAAGCCACAAAAATCTCCCGACCAGGGAAATATTGTTACCCGCATGGTAATAGCATATGATGGTAATGGCTATGCCATGACGAATGACGCAAGACAACTCATTCGTTTTACCACCGGAAAGAAAATGGAAATAACCGATTTAGGTTCATTAGTTGACAATCCTGCAAATAATGCTGCTTCAATTCATAGCTCTTGCAGCAGTTTTGGTGGCGATATGATTGCTGATGATAATGGCAATCTATATGTTCTTTCTGCCCGCAATAATGTTTTCCAGGTAAATATTGAAACTAAAGTAGCTACTCATCTTGGTACTATAAAAGGATTGCCGGCCAATTTTACTACGAACGGTGCCGCGGTGAACGATGACAACAAGATCATCATTGGTTCCGCTACTCAGTCGGCTTCTTACTTTGCATTTGATTATAAATCATTAGAAGCTGTTCCTTATCAAATAGCAGGTACTGTTTGGCAAAGTTCGGATTTGGCGAATAGTAATTTGCTAGTAACAAACAGTAAAAAACCAGTTTCGGATTTAGCAATTACAGATTTAAAAATGGCGCCTTCTATTGTTGCGGATGGCAAAGTAAGCATCTTCCCTAACCCGGTTACAGACAACCAGTTTACTGTTCGTTTCAATAAACTGGAAGCCGGTAATTATATGTTACAAGTTACCGATGTAACAGGCCGCCAGGTATTGCAACAAAGCATTAGTATTAACGGTGATAACCAGTCACAAAGAATTAATTTAGCATCATCTGCTTCAAAAGGAGTTTATTTGATAAAGATTGCAGATGCACAAAGTAAAATAGTGTTTAACACAAAGATTGTTGTACAATAAACAATGTCCCGTCACAACAACAAACCCGTTTTGCGAAAGTAAAGCGGGTTTTTTTGTGCCATTGCTTAAAGGGGCAATCGGCTTGCGATTAGGTATATTTGCATTTTCCGCCATGTTGTACAGCCGGATAACCATTTTATAAATTTCAGTTTTGGAGAAAAGTAACTTTGTTGATCAGATAAGAATTTTTTGCCGCAGTGGTCATGGTGGTGCAGGCAGCAAGCATTTTGTGCGCAATAAATTTACCGCCATGGGTGGTCCCGATGGTGGTGATGGTGGAAGAGGTGCCCACATAATATTAAGGGGCAACAGTAATCTATGGACTTTGCTCCATCTCCGTTATTATAAAAATGTATTGGCCGAAAACGGCGAAGGCGGCAGCAGCAACAACAGCAGTGGCCGTGCCGGTAAAGATGTTATTATTGATGTACCGCTGGGTACAATTGCTAGAGATGAAGAAACCGGTAAACAAGAAGTGGAAATATTAGAAGATGGACAGGAAGTAGTTTGGATACCCGGCGGAAGAGGCGGTCTTGGCAATGCTAATTTTGCAACTTCTACTAATCAAGCTCCTGAACATGCCCAACCCGGAGAAGCCGGATTGGAAGGTTGGAAAGTGTTGGAGTTAAAAGTATTGGCTGATGTTGGATTAGTTGGTTTTCCGAATGCTGGTAAATCAACATTGCTATCTGTTATTACGGCAGCCAAACCAAAGATTGCTGACTATGCATTTACTACCATTACTCCTAATCTTGGCATTGTAGAATATAGAGAAGGAAAAAGTTTTTGCATTGCCGATTTGCCGGGTATTATAGAAGGTGCCGCAGAAGGCAAAGGTTTAGGACATCGTTTTCTTCGTCACATAGAACGAAATTCGGTATTACTATTTCTGATTCCAGCTGATAGCGACAATCATAAAAAAGAATTTGACATATTGTTGAATGAACTGGAACAGTTCAATCCAGAATTATTGAATAAGCAATTTATTATTGCGATCAGTAAAAGTGATATGCTCGATGATGAGTTGAAAGCAGCTATCCAAAGTGAACTACCTGAAAACATTCCGCATCTTTTCATTTCATCGCTTACCAATAAAGGATTGACAGAATTAAAAGACCTGTTATGGAAAGTATTGAACCAACCTTTTGACTAAACTCATGCAATTACAAACCTGTTTATTTTGCGGTCATACAGTTCAAATGGTACATGTGCATGGCCACTACCAATGACCTGTTTGTTATACTAATTGTTTGCCCTGTTGTGATGGCGACAATTGTGAAACAAACAAACTGTTAGAAACAAATCATGTATCTAACAATGAAATTAAAGAGTAACCCTTAATAGGACCTCCCAACTGTATCGCAAGCCGCTTTTAATAAAGAGTTATTATCCATAGCATCCTGTCCTTTTTCCCAAAACATTACTCCATTAGCAATGTCTTTTGCAAGCTTTGCTTTTCGCTTGGCAGTGTATTGTCCATTATAATATACTTTAAAAGGAGTGGGGGTAGCAGTAGTAGTAACCATAGCCGAATCGTATTGAGGATTACCTCCCTGAGTTAAAACACCATTATAAGTTACAATATTCCCCGTTTGTGTCATTCCCGATGGCCTACCGTATGCAGGTATGCCCAACACACATTTTGCAGCAGGCATTCCCCTTGTATTCAACCAATAGTTCAGGCAAACGGTTGCTAAAGTATAATCGCTATGCTGACGGTATTGCTGCACTGGATCAGTGGTGAAATCGTCATAAGCCATTATATTAAAAAAATCAACGTACGGAAAAATTTCGTTTCGTATAGCATCTCTGAATCCCCCGGCATACTTACCGGCAGTAATTGCACAGGATAAATAATAACGGGCATCCCGGTGCAATGAATCTGATAATTCTTTTATTAAAGCGGTAAATGTTATATCAGTTCCATCCATAGTAGAAGGAAATTCCCAATCCATATCTACGCCATCCAGGTTATTGGTCCGTACCGTGTTCATTACATCTTTTATAAAATTATTTCTGCCTGTTGCTGTTGCTGCCATATTTTTAAAATTGCCGGCAGCGCCATCGTTTATCCCTAATAATATTTTAGCATTATTGGCTCTTGCTTTTGTTGCAACCGCACTCAGGGTTGATGAAGGAGAAGCCGGGGCCGATAAAGTGCCCAGATTATTCACTGCATAAAAAGCATATACCACCACATTGGTCATCCGAAATTTTACATCGGGCATAGAAGTTATACTTCTGTAAGAAGGTACGTAGCCTACCACATAATAGCCAAATGGTGCTGGTGCCTGTATAACGATATATGTAAATGATGTAACTGTAGTAGCACATCCCGTTGCATTACCCGCTGCATTTTTGGGTTGTATATACCAGTAGTAAGTAGCATTTGCTGTAGCAGGTATAGTATAGTTTAATGTAGTTCCACTATGATTAGCCGCAACAACTGTTGTTGGAGTATTTGTTGTACCCAGATACACATCATACCCAGTAGCACCGCTTACAGTGCTCCATGAAAGTGTTACGGAAGTATTCGTAGCAAAGCTGCCATTTGCAGGAGCACTATTGCTTGCACAACCCGGCAAAGGCGGAGGAGGAGGTGGTGGTGGGGCAGTAGTACCACCATTTTTACTACAAGAGTTAATAACTAAAGCTATAACTAACAGGTACAGGATAGTTCTGGTACGATTCATACAGCTGATTGAAGCAACAATATACAAAACCCAACCATTGTATTCATTTTGGCTACACTTATTTTTTACAGTAGGTTTGTCGCCTAAATTTTTTTGTATGAAGAAGTTTTTGCTAATGATTGTTCTCTCGGTAGGATTGTTCTTTAAATCCTTTGCCGATGAAGGTATGTGGTTGCCTTTGCTGCTCGGCCAGCAAGTGTATAATGATATGGTGAAAAAAGGATTAAAGCTCACCAAAGACCAGTTGTATAATATTAATAAAGCATCGTTGAAAGATGCGATCATCATTTTTGGCGGCGGTTGCACCGGCGAAATTGTAAGTGCCGAAGGTTTGATTTTTACTAATCACCACTGCGGCTATGATGCCATTGCCAATGCAAGCACGGTAGAACAAAACTATTTACAAAATGGTTTTTATGCTAAAAACAAAGGAGAAGAAATTCCTACTACTCTTTCTGTTCAATTTCTGTTACGCATTGATGATGTATCCAAAGAAGTACTTGATTCATTACAAGGATTGAGTGGTGCTGAAAGATTACAAAAACAAGCGGCAGTTTTAGCGGCTATTAATAAAAGATTGAGTGATGCCAATCAAAATATTGAAACAAGAGTAAGC